>JALHMO010000023.1 GCA_022844015.1 Reyranella sp.
CCGACGATGGCTGCGGTGCTGCCGCCGGAGCGGCCGTCGCCGGCGGCGAAGCCGTCGTTACAGGCGCAGGCGGCGACGTTGTTGCCGGAGCGGCCATCGCCGGCGGCGGAGCGGCAGAGGCCTGTGGCGGCGATGGCGAGCCTGTCGGTGCAGGCGATGTCGCGGCTGCCGAAGCCGGCGCCGGCGGCGCCGTGGCGACGTCCGGCCTGGCCGCGCCGGCGAGCGTGCCCGTGTCATCGAGCTTGGCGCGCCAGCTCACCCCCAGCGCCGCCGCCGCGACGACGACGGCACCGATGGCGACCAGCGTGATTACCGTGCGTGACATCACCCTCCCAGCGGTACGACCCAAGACCCCATTTGGCGTCGCGACCATTCCATGCGAAATGATACCATGTCATTTCGATCCGGAAAGGTGCCGGATCGCCTGTAAATTGAAGCATCTCGTGTCGGTTCCGCCCCCCTCCTCCCTCTGCGTCTTCTGTGGCTCCCGCTTCGGGTCTGACCCCGGCGCCCGGGATCTTGCCGTTCAGCTGGGCGATTGCCTGGCCCGTTCGGGCATCACGCTGGTCTATGGCGGGGGCGGGGTCGGCCTGATGGGCCTGGTCGCCAATGCCGCCCTCAAGGGCGGCGGCAAGGTCGTAGGCATCATCCCCGACTTCCTGCTGCAGCGCGAAGCCGGCCATCCTGCCCTGACCGAGACCGTGGTGGTGCGGAACATGCACGAGCGCAAGCTGCAGATGTTCGAGCGTTCCGAGGCCTTCGTCGTCCTGCCGGGCGGCATCGGCACCCTTGAGGAGCTGTTCGAGGTCCTGTCCTGGCGCACGCTCGGGCTGCACAACAAGCCGATCGTCATCGTCGACCAGGGCGGCTATTGGGCGCCCCTTGCCATGCTGCTCCGATCGATCGTCGATCGAGGCTTTGCCGAGGCGGGCCACCTCGACCATCTGGCCTTCATCCAGGACCTCGGGCAGCTCCTGCCGACGATCGCCGCGATGCCGCGTTCGGCCGGCTTCGAGAAGCGGCTGGACCGCGTCTGACGCCGTCGAGCGGGTGCAATTGCCTTTGCCTCACGGCGATGCAACAAGACAGCCACAATCAGCAATGAATCAACTCAGCCGAAGCGAAAGCGGCGCACGGAGGTGCAAGGATGTCGGATCTCGAAATCGTTTGGACGAAGGTCGATGAAGCGCCCGGGCTTGCGACGCTTTCCCTGCTGCCGATCGTCGAGGCCTTCGTCGGGACGGCCGGCGTGAAGATGAAGCTGAAGGACATCTCGCTGACAGGCCGCATCATCGCCAACTTCCCGGACAAGCTGAAGCCCGAGCAAAGGATCAACGACGAGCTGGCCGAGCTCGGCAAGCTGGCGATGCGCCCCGAGGCCAACATCATCAAGCTGCCCAACATCTCGGCGTCGATCCCGCAGCTCAAGGCCGCGATCAAGGAGCTGCAGGGCAAGGGCTACGACGTGCCGAGCTATCCGGACAGCGACGCGACGCCGGCGGACAAGGAAATTCGCGCCCGCTACGGCAAGGTGCTCGGCAGCGCCGTCAATCCGGTGCTGCGCGAGGGCAATTCCGACCGCCGCGCCGCCGGCGCCGTGAAGCAGTACGCACGCAAGCATCCGCACAAGATGGGTCCCTGGACCAAGGATTCGAAAACGCGCGTGGCGCACATGTCGGGCGGCGACTTCTACGGCTCGGAGGTCGCGACGACCGTCGCGGCGCCGACCAATGCCCGCATCGAGCTGGTCGCCAGTGACGGCGCGACCACGGTGCTGAAGGCCAAGACGCCGCTCCAGGCCGGCGAGATCATCGATTGCTCGGTGATGAGCGCCAAGGCATTGCGCGCCTTCTTCGCCGCGCAGATCGACGCCGCGAAAAAGGACGACGTCCTGTTCTCGCTCCACGTCAAGACGACCATGATGAAGATCTCCGATCCCATCCTGTTCGGTCATTGCGTCTCGGTGTTCTTCGCCGACGTGTTCGAGAAGCACGGCGCCACGCTGAAGAAGCTCGGCGTCGATCCGGACAACGGCGTAAGCGACATGATGACCCGCATCGAGACGCTGCCGGAGGCCGAGAAGGCGGCCATCAAGGCCGACATCCAGGCGACTTACGCCAAGCAGCCGGGCCTCGCCATGGTCAACTCCGACAAGGGCATCACGAACCTGCACGTGCCGAGCGACGTGATCATCGATGCGTCGATGCCGGCGATGATCCGCGAGTCGGGCAAGATGTGGGGCCCCGACGGCAAGCTGAAGGACGTGATCGCCACGATCCCCGATCGCTGCTACGCGACGCTGTTCCAGGCCGTCATCGACGACTGCAAGGCCAACGGCGCCTTCGACCCGAGGACGATGGGCTCCGTGCCCAATGTCGGCCTGATGGCGCAGCAGGCCGAGGAGTATGGCTCGCACGACAAGACGTTCGAGGTCGCCGCTGCTGGAACGGTGCGCGTGGTCGCCGACGACGGCACGGTCCTGATGTCGCAGAAGGTCGAGGCCGGCGACGTCTTCCGCATGTGCCAGGTCAAGGACGCCCCGATCGAGGATTGGGTCAAGCTCGGCGTGCGCCGCGCGCGCCTGACCAATACCCCGGCCGTGTTCTGGCTCGACACCAAGCGGGCGCACGACGCGCAGCTGATCGCCAGGGTCGAGAAGTACCTGGAGAACGAGGACACCAAGGGCCTGGACATCCGCATCCTGGCGCCGGTCGAGGCGATGAAGCTCTCGCTCGAGCGCATCCGCGAGGGGCTCGACACGATCTCCGTCACCGGCAACGTGCTGCGCGACTACCTGACCGACCTCTTCCCCATCATGGAGCTCGGCACGTCGGCCAAGATGCTGTCGATCGTTCCGCTGCTGAAGGGCGGCGGACTTTTCGAGACCGGCGCCGGCGGCTCGGCGCCCAAGCATGTCGAGCAGTTCCAGCACGAAGGGTATCTGCGCTGGGATTCGCTGGGCGAGTTCCTGGCGCTTGGAGCTTCGCTGGAGCACCTGGCTCAGAGAACCGGGAACGAGGACGTGAAGGTCCTGGCCGAGACGCTCGATGAGGCCAACGGCAAGATCCTCGAGAACAACCGTTCACCGGCCCGCAAGGTAGGCGAGCTGGACAATCGCGGCAGCCATTTCTACCTAGCACTGTACTGGGCGCAGGCTCTCGCCAGGCGGGACAACAGCACGGCCTTGTCGGCCCGCTTCAAGCCGCTGGCGGAGACGCTGGCGGCCAACGAGGCGAAGATCGATGCCGAGCTGATCGCCGCGCAGGGCAAGCCGGTGGATACCGGCGGTTACTATCTGCCCGATCCGGCCAAGACATCGGCAGCAATGCGGCCGAGTGCGACGTTGAACGCGTCGCTCGCTACTCTTTGACCCCGCGGGGCCAAGGTGACGGGGTGGTGATCGCTCCATGAGCGTCGGTGGCGCCGACGGGTGTCGCACCGGCTGGGTGACCTGCCGGCGCGACGACCGAGGCGCGCTCGATGTTCGAGTCGTGAAGACCCTCGCGGAGGCCTGCGAGGGTCTTTCCGTATTGGCCGTCGACATGCCGATTGGCTTCGTCGACGTTCCGCGTCCGCCACGGGCCTGCGAGGCCGAGGCGCGCAGGCTGCTGCCCGGCAAGGCGAGCTCGGTCTTCCCGACCCCGTGCCGGCCGGTGCTCGCCTGCACCACGCACGCCGAGGCCAATGCGACCAGCCGCAAGCTCGGCATCGGCATCAACCAGCAGACCTTCCATCTGTTTCCCAAGATGCGCGAGGTCGACGAGCTCCTGCGCGCCCGCCCGAGGCTGAAACGCGTCGTATACGAGGCCCATCCCGAGCTCGCCTTCGCGCGCATGAACGGCGGCAAGCCAGTGCTCAGCAAGAAACGCCAGCCCGAGGGTTACGCCGAGCGCTGCCGGCTGCTGGCCGAGCATGGCTTCGCCTGCCCCGCCGATCGCCTGCCCGGAGCCGCGCGCGACGACATTCTCGACGCCATTGCCGTTTGCCGTACTGCCCTGCTGATCACGCGGGGCACCGCCATCCGCCTCGGCCCGGTCCGCATCCGCGACAGCCGGGGCCTGCCCATGAACATCTGGTACTAGGCGCTGCACCGCTCGGATCGACCGGTGGGCGGGTCTATTCCGGCTTGATTCCGGCCGCCTGCAGCACCGGGCCCCAGATTCCCGCCTGTACCGCCAGCCAGTCGGCCAGTTGCTTGGGCGTGCCGCCCATCGCGACGAAGCCACGCTTGCGCAGCTCCTCGCGCATCTCCGGCGTGGCTACGCCGGCGTTCAGCGCCTCGTTCAGCCTCGCGACGATCGTGGCCGGCGTGCCGGGCGGTGCGATCAATGTGTAGACGATGGTGCCGTCGACGTCGCCGAAGCCCTGCTCCTTGAAGGTCTTGATATCGGGCGCCAGCGCGGCGCGCTCCAGCGACGCCATGCCGTAGGCCTTGAGCTTGCCGCTCTGGATGTGCGGCCACACGCTGGTCAGGCTCGACATGCCGAGCTTGATGTGTCCGCCAAGCAGATCCGTGACCAGCGGCCCGGTGCCGCGGAAAGGCACGTGCGTCAACTTTATCTTGTTCAGAAGCGCATAGCGCTCGGCCGACAGGTGCATCGGCGTGCTGACGCCGGCGGTTCCATACTGCACCTCACCCGGCGCCTTGCGAGCCGCGTCGGTGATCGCCGCCAGATCGGGCCACGGCGCATCGGCGGAGCCGACGAACACCGACTCCTGCTTGGCGACGAACCCCACCGGCACGAACGTGGCCGGGTCGTAGCCGAGCTTGGCGACGAGAAACGGGTAGAGCATCTGGTTGTTGCTGCTGAACAGCACGGTGTGGCCATCGGGCGGTTGCTTGGCGGCGAACTCGTGCGCGAGGTTGCCGCCGGCGCCGCCCTTGTTGTCGATGATCACCGGTTGGCCGAGCGCCTTCTGGATCGGCTCCTGGATGATGCGTGCCAGCGCGTCGGTGCCGCCGCCGGGCGGAAACGGCACGACCACCTTCACCGGCTGCGAGGGGAAGGTCTGCGCGTGGGCTGCCCCGCCGACCGCAGGCGCGGCGAGCGAGGCAAGAATGAGCGTACGCCTTCTCATCGGTCGCTCTTCCCCCGGATGGCAGTTGTACCGCTACCGGTCTCGACCTTATGCGCGGCTGTCCTGACGGCTTCTGGCATGGCGCTCCTCCTCGGCTCGCTCCACTGGTCGGGGCGTTCAGCCGCGCAGCGACCCTACCGCACTTCGTCAGACCATGCCCAGCGCATGCTTGTAGGTGTCGAGCAGCGTCTCCTGCTCGGCGCGGTCGGCGGCATCCATGGCCCTGAGCGACACGATCTTGCGCATCGTCTTGACGTCGTAGCCGACACCCTTTGCCTCGCTGTACACGTCACGGATATCGCCGCCAATCGCCTTGCGCTCCTCCTCGAGCTTCTCGATGCGCTCGACGAAGCTCTTCAACCGGTCGGCCGAGACCGGCCCCGCCTTTGCTTTCTTGGAAACGGCGCTTCCATCCGGCATATCCACACTCCTTGATCCAGTCGCGTGGACCATAGGAGCGGCAGCCATGTCTACTCAATGACGGCGCGGTTGCTAATGACGGGGATAACGGGGAATGCAGCGAGCCGGAGCCCGCCGGGAGCGCTCTATCCGTGCTTGTGTTGCGCCTTGTCGTAGGTCTTCTTCTGCTCGCCGCTGGCTTCCTTCTGGTACTTGGCCTTCCACTCGTCGTACGGCATGCCGTAGACGATCTCGCGCGCCTTGGGGTCGGCGATCTCGATGCCGCGCGTACCGGCTTCCTCGCGGTACCAGCGCGACAGGCAGTTGCGGCAGAAACCGGCCAGGTTCATCAGGTCGATGTTCTGCACATCCGCACGTTCCTGCAGATGCGCCACCAACCGGCGAAAGGCGGCGGCTTCGAGCTCGGTTCGGGTCTTGTCGTCCATGGCAGCCTCCTGGGAACGCTCGGTCACGGTCGTGACCGGGGATATAGGCCGAGACCGCAGCATAAACCAGTGGGCCAGGATAAGCCGGCACCAGGCCGCTCAGCTCAGGCTGCCTGGATAGTCGCGCCAGATCGAGGCCTCGAGCTCGAGATGGGTACTGGGCGGAAACTTGCCTTTCCAGTGCTCGGCGCATGCCGCGCTCGTCGCATACCACACGCCGGGCAGGCGACGGGCATGATCGAGGAACTGCTCCAGCAGGTGCAGGCGGCTCGGCCAGCCGATGCCGTGAGGATGCAGGGTCAGGCTGAACTGCCGCCCACGCTTGTACTGGGCATCGAGCTCCGACTTGCAATTGCGGAACAGCCCGTTGGGATTTTCCAGCCCGGTTCCCTTCTTGGGGAACATCAGGAAAAACTGATCGTCGAAGTGGTAATAGTACGGCAGCGCGAGGATGGCGCGACGGCTGGCAAAGTCGGTCACCCAGTAATGCGGCGCGTCGTCGGCAAGGCCATTGCCGAAATAGGCATAGCCCGCGTCGATCAGCAGGTCCATCGTGGCGCCGCTGATGCTGCCGCCCGCGAACTTGTCGCCAGGACGCGGCAGGGAGAACCAGCCCGCCGGCCGTTCCCCGGTGATGGCGGTGAGGATCTCAGTCGTGCGCTGCACACGGGCCTGCTCCTCGTCCCGATCGAGCCTGCTCACATCCTCGTGCTTGAAGCCGTGCGCGGCGATCTCGTGGCCGTCGGCATGCAGGGCGCGGATCCTGTCGGCGTGGCTGGCCGCGATGACGGCCGGCACCGCGAAGGTCGCCGGGATCGCATGGCGCTGCAGCGTCTCGCACAGGGCATCGAGCCCGCCGTGCATGCCGAAGTAGGCATCAGGATTGGCGATGTCGCGCGCCGTGATGCCGTCGGGGCCGCACGGCGGGCTGAGATCGACGACGACCCGGAAGCAGCAACGCCGACCTTCCGGCCAGCCGATCTCCGCATCGAGCAGGCTCCTCTCGTCGCTGACCGTGTAGCGATCCTTCCACGGCATGCTCTGCCCTCCCCTTCAGTGCGCGCGCGTGTTCGACAGACGCGGCGGATTGGTCTCGAGGCAGTGCCGCGCCACCTGCTCGCAGGTCGGGAACCACACCCCGGGCAGGCTCTTCATCCGGGTGATCAGCCGGTCCAGCATGGCGATGCGCAGGGCGCGACCAGAGACGAAGGGATGCAGGCAGACATTGAGATAGCCGCCCTGCTGGTACTCGCGCTCGAACGCCGCCCACCAGATGTCGAGCACATGGTCGGGATCCATCATGCGCTGCGCCTCGTTCTCGCTGCCGAGCCAAGCGAAGCTGAAGAACATCGCGTCGTCGATGGCGAGATGAAACGGCAGGTTGAGCAGCGGGCGCGACCCGTCGGAATCGGTGAGGTAGTGCGGCCGATGGTCGGGCGTGTCGTGCGAGTTGTAGATGAACCCGCTGTCACGCAGGAGGCTGCGGGTATGCCAGCTGCGCGTGCCCACCGGGCGGCGGCCGGTCAGCTTCTCGATCGCGGACGATGCCTTCTCGAGGTGATCGCGCTCCAGCGCGGCGTCGTCGGGCACCCGGTGCTCCCACATGTGATCGCCGATCTCGTGGCCGCTCTCCGACGCCGCCTTGACGGCCTGCGGATAGAGCTCGCAGATGCGGCCCGGCGTGAAGATCGTCGCCCTGATACCATGGCCGTTGAACAGCTCGATCAGGCGCCAGATGCCGACGCGGCCGCCGAACTCGCCCTTGGCGAGCTGCATCGGCGGCTCGTTGAGCAGGCGCCGCAGCAGCATGGCGTCGAAGTCGGCGGTGAAGTTCACCGCGACACGCGCCCCGTTGGGCCACGTGATCCGGTCGATGACCTGATGGCGCGCGGCGTAGTCGGCAGCCTTGGCGCCCAGGGCGGCGAGCTCCTGGTCGAGATGATCCGAAGACATGACGTTAGCGACCTCCTGCGACGGCGAGCGTCGTGCCCGTGATGTAGTTGGCCTCGTCGGAGGCGAGATAGAGCACGGCATTGGCGATATCGGCAGGCGTTCCCAGCCGGCGCAAGGGGGTCGCCCGGGTCGGGCCGTACTCCAACCCTTCGAGCGCCTGGAAGCTGGCGCGGGTCTTTTCAGTCTCGATCGGCCCCGGCGCCACCGCGTTCACCGTCACGCCGTACTCCGCCATCTCGAGCGCCACGTTGCGGGTGAAACCGTGGATGGCCGCCTTGGCCGCCGCATAGGCCGAATTGCCGCTGTAGTAGGCCATCCACGGGGTACCTTCTCGCGAGCCCGACGACAGATTGACGATGCGTCCCGAACGGCGCTCGCGCATGTGCCGGGTCGCTTCCCGCGTGCACAGGAAGGCCGAGCGCAAGTTGAGGCGCATGACGAAATCCCAATCCTCGACCTTGGCCTCCCAGATTCGGCCGGACAGGCCGCCGCCGACATCGTTGACCAGGATGTCGACCCGTCCATGCGCGGCGAGGGTGGCGGCAAACAGGTCCTTGACCGGCCCCTCCTCGGTGACGTCGGCCACGGTCGCCTGCACCGGGCGCCCGCCCTGCCTGATCAACCTTTCGGTTTCCGCGAGGCCCCTGGCATCAATGTCGGTGATCGCCAGCGTCGCCCCTTCCTCGGAGAGCCTGAGAGCGATCGCCCGACCGAGCCCCGCCGCCGCTCCCGTCACCACGGCGACCTTGCCAGCCACCCGACCGCTTGCATTGACCGCCACGATGCCCTCCATGCTGTCGTATCGTACCCCCTCACCCCAAGGCGAGCGCAAGGGCCGCATCGATCGACGGCGCCAGCCGGCGGCCCCAGGCACGCGCCTCGCCGGGCGTGGCGATCAGGTCCTGACGCACCTCGAGCGAGCAATACGGCAGGGCGCGCGCGCGGGCATGAGCCACGAGCGTATACTCGTACGCGTCACGCGCCGAATAGGGCTCGTTGTCGCCGACGACCAGGGACGAATCGCAGCGCAGCGCCGCGAGCAAAGGCTCGGGCAGGCGCGGATCGTCGTTCCATAGCACGCCGACATGCCACGGCCGCTCGAAGCCATTCATCCGCGGCGTGAAGCTGTGCATCACAAGCATGCCGACCTTGCGTCCGCCGGCGGTCATCCGATCGAGCTGGCGATCGACCTCGCGATGATAAGGCCAGAAGCACGCCTCGGCGCGCGCCTGCACCTGCTCCTCTGTCAACCCGCGATTGGCGGGCACCGGCGTGCCGTCGCTGACCTCCGGAGTCGATCCTTCGCCGCCCGGCCAGCGGTTGCAGTCGATTACCAGCCGCGAGTAGCCGGATGCCACGAGCGGCGCATCCAGCACCCTGGAGAGCTCGATCGCAGCATCGAGGCCGCCGATGTCCCAGCCGATGTGGCGCGAAAGCTCGTGCTCGGAGATGCCGAGACTGCCGAGCGCCCTCGGCACTGCCTTGCTGGCATGATCGCAGAGCAGCAGCAGCGGTGCCGTGCCCTCGGCATTGTGGACAGAGAAAGCGGGCGGATCGTCCGGGCCGAGCAGTTGTTGCATCGCGCCCCTATAGTGTGAAGATTGGCCAAATGAAAGATGCCGACGCCCGTGCCCTGTTGCGCGACCTGTTCGACGCTGCCCTGGCCGCCGCCCGCCCGGCAACCTGCCTGACGCCTTACATCGCCGCGCTGCAGCCGCCCCGAGGCCGAACCATCGTCATCGGTGCCGGCAAGGCGAGTGCGGCAATGGCGCGGGCCGTCGAGCAACAGTGGCCGCATGCCGTCGAGGGGCTCGTCGTCACCCGCTACGGCTATGGCGAACCCTGCGCTCGGATCGAGATCGTCGAGGCCGCCCACCCCGTGCCCGACGAGAAAGGCCGCGCCGCCGCGGGTCGCATCCTGCAGCGCGTTGCCGGGCTGACGGCGGACGATCTCGTCCTATGCCTGGTCTCCGGCGGCGCATCGGCGCTTCTCGCCCTGCCTGCCCCGGGCCTATCCCTGGCGGACAAGCAGACGGTCAATCGCGCGCTGCTCAGATCGGGTGCCAACATCGTCGAGATGAACACGGTGCGAAAGCACCTCTCGGCCATCAAGGGCGGGCGCCTGGCCATCGCCGCCCAGCCGGCGCGTGTCCTGTCGTGGCTGATCTCCGACGTGCCCAACGACGATCCCGGCGTGATCGGCTCCGGCCCGACGGTGCCGGATCGCACCACCTATGCAGACGCGCTGGCCGTCCTGGCGAAACACGCCATCGACCCGCCAGCGGCGGTACTCGCGCACCTGAAGAAGGGCGCTGCCGGTCAGATCGTGGAAACGCCCAAGCCCGATGACCCGCGCCTGGCGCGGACCGAGACCATCATCGTGGCGACGCCGCGGCGCTCA
Source organism: Reyranella sp. (assembly GCA_022844015.1). GTDB lineage: Bacteria > Pseudomonadota > Alphaproteobacteria > Reyranellales > Reyranellaceae > Reyranella. The sequence goes on from JALHMO010000023.1 coordinate 10,279, forward strand.
CTGGAAGCGGCCGCGGCGATGGCCCTCGATCGCGGTCTCGATGCCGTCATCCTGGGCGACAATCTCGAAGGCGAGGCTCGCGAGCTCGGGGCGCTGCATGCCCGCGAGGCGATCGAGCGCGCCTCTCGCGGCGGCAAGCCGGCAGTGATCCTGTCGGGCGGCGAAACCACCGTCACCGTGCGCGGCAAGGGTCGCGGCGGCCGCAACGTCGAGTATCTGCTGGCCCATGCGATCGCCGCCGCCGGCGCGCCTCGCGTCTGGGCGCTCGCCGCTGACACCGACGGCGTAGACGGCGCCGAGGATATCGCCGGCGCGATCCTCGCCCCCGACACGCTGGCGCGCGCCCGCGCCTTGGGACGGGATCCGCAGGTCATGCTCGACGACAACGACGGTCATTCCTTCTTCGAGATGCTCGGCGACAGCCTCGTCACCGGCCCGACCCGCACCAACGTCAACGATTTCCGGGCGACGCTGATCATGCCGGCGACGTAGCCGGGCCTGCTGCGACCGGGCCAGCAACGGCGGAGACTAGTCCACCGCTAGCGGCTCAATCTTCTCCCCCAACGCAGTTGCCGTCATCGGGGATAATCGCACGCCGAATTTTGCGTCATTTGCGTCACTTGCGTCATTATTCTTTGCAATCAATGACTTGCGCGTGGCGCAAACAGATGCCGAGGGCGGTCTTGCATCACCGGGAGCGCGGCATCGGCTTCGCGCGCCGGCGCCGCAGAGATCCTGACCACCGACATGCCATGGACACCGAAGCGACCGAGAGCAACCTCGGCCACAACCTCGAGCGTGCGCATGATCCATCCTCCTTGATGCCGCGCCGTCGCCGGCAACGGGTCGTCGCCTGCCTATGCCACGCTAGGCGAGATTTTCGCGACGTCAACCCGTCGTAGCAGAACTCTGGCAAGAATCTCTCCAGTCCGGTCCAGGCACGGTGAAGCGGCGTGGCGCGGAAGACGACTCATGGCCGGGAGCGCGTCACCAAGAGAGTGCACCACGGAAGTGGTGCGATCCCAGTGATGAGTCCTATCCTGTCCTGATGATCACCTACCCCGGCTCCTGCCACTGCGGTGCCATCGCGATCTCGCTCACCTCGGACAAGAAGCCCGACGCGATGCGGGTCGGGCGGTGCGGCTGCAGCTTCTGTCGGCGCCATGGCGCGCGAACCATGGGCGACCCGGCCGGCTCGGTCGAGTACCGGGCCACGCCGCAGCACCTGCTGCGCTATCGCTTCGGCCTCGCCATCACCGACTACCTGTTGTGCGCCCGGTGCGGGGCCTATGTCGGCGCGGTGATGCCGGATGACGACGGGCCGATCGGCATCGTCAACGTCAATGCGCTGGACATTCGCGATACGTTCGATCCGGCGCCGCCGCTGCATCACTATGACGGCGAGGATGAGGCCCGGCGGCGCGCCCGGCGCCGAAAGTTCTGGATGAAGGCGTCCGTCATCGCCTAACGTCGCCGCCATGGCTGTTCTCGGAGTGATCGCCGACGACTTCACCGGCGCGACCGATATCGCGGGCATGCTGGTCAAGGGCGGCATGCGCACCATCCAGACGATCGGCGTGCCGGCCGCCGGCGCGATCCCCGACGACGTCGATGCCGTCGTGGTGGCGCTCAAGACGCGCTCGATCCCCGCCGCCAACGCCATCGCCCAGTCGCTCGAAGCGCTCGCTGCCCTGCAGGCGGCCGGCTGCCAGCGTTTTTTCTTCAAGTATTGCTCGACCTTCGATTCGACCGACGCGGGCAACATCGGACCGGTGGGCGATGCCCTGCTCGATGCCCTGAAGGCCGGGCAGGCGATCTACTGCCCGGCCTTCCCCGAGAACGGCCGCACGATATTCTTCGGCCATCTGTTCGTCGGCAGCGTGCTGCTCTCCGATTCGCACATGCGCCACCATCCGCTGACGCCGATGACCGACGCCAGCCTGGTCCGCGTGCTGGCGCGCCAGACGCCGCACAAGGTCGGGCTGGTCGCCCTCAAGCAGGTCCAGTCCGGTTCTGCCGGCCTGCGATCGGCGCTCGACGCGCTCGCCGCCGACTCGGTCCGGCATGTCGTGGTCGATGCCGTCGCCGACACCGATCTCGGCATCATCGGCGAGGCGGTCGGCGACGACCTGTTGATCACTGGGGGCTCGGGGGTGGCGCTCGGGCTTCCTGCCGCCTTTCGCCGCCGCGGACTCCTGGCGCACAAGGCCAACGCCGATTCGCTGCCCAAAGTCGCGGGCGCGGCCGCCGTGCTGGCCGGGTCCTGCTCGGCCGCGACCCTGGGCCAGATCGCGGCCTTCACCGGGCCGCACCTTCACCTCGACACCGACGCCATCTGCCGCGGCGAACCGGTCGGCGAGAAGGCATTGGCCTGGGCCAAGGACAAGCTCGGCAATGGACCGATCCTGCTCTCGGCCAGCGACAAGCCGGAATCGGTCAAGGCCTTGCAGACGAAATACGGCATCGAAGCATCGAGCCAGGCCATCGAGACGACCATGGCGGCGCTCGCCAAGGGTCTCGTCGCCGCCGGGGTCGGACGCCTCGTGGTTGCCGGCGGCGAGACCTCCGGAGCCGTCGTCGGCGCGCTCGACGTAACGGCGCTGCGGATCGGCCCGGAAATCGATCCCGGCGTGCCGTGGACAGCGTCGGTCGGCGCCAGGCCGCTGCTGCTCGCGCTCAAGTCGGGCAATTTCGGTGCGGTCGATTTCTTCACCAAGGCGTTCAGGCTCGCATGAGCACCGCCGAAACGAGGATGCGCGACGCCATCTGTGCGCTGGGTGCCAAGCTCGCCGCACGTGGGCTTTGTCCCGGCACGTCAGGCAACATCAGCGCGCGCATCGCCGACGGCTGGCTGATGACGCCGACCAATTCCTCTCTGGGCGAGCTCGCGCCCGGGCAGCTCTCCAAGCTCGACCTGTCGGGCAAGCATGTCGGCGGCGATCCACCGACCAAGGAGGCACTGCTGCATCGCTCGGTCTACGACGTGCGGCCCGGGGACGGCGCCATCGTCCATCTGCATTGCACGCATGCCGTCGCGATCTCCTGCCTCGACCCGAGCTGTCACCACAACGCCGAGACGACCCTGCCGCCGATCACGCCCTACTTCGTGATGCGCGTCGGCAAGCTGCCGCTGGTGCCGTATTTCAAGCCGGGCGATCCCAAGCTCGCCGACGCGATCCGGGACTACGCCAAGGGGCATCGTGCGGTGCTGCTGGCCAATCATGGTCCGGTCGTTGCCGGCACGTCCCTCTCGGCGGCCTCGGCGTCGATCGAGGAACTGGAGGAAACCGCCAAGCTCCATCTGCTTCTGCAGGGCTTCAAGGTCCGCCTCCTGAGCCATATGCAGGTACGCGAGGTCGAAGAAGCCTTTCCCTCCTGACCGGACAGAAGAACGCCATGCCCAAGCTCGCTGCCAATCTCTCCTGGATCTACCAGGAAGTTCCGTTCCTGCAGCGCTTCGGCGCCGCCGCCGCGCACGGCTTCAAGGCTGTCGAGATCCTGTTCCCCTACGAGGCGCCCGCCGCCGACATCGCCGCCGAGCTCAGGAAGCACAAGCTCACCCAGGCGCTGTTCAATCTTCCACCCGGCGACGCCAGCAAGGGTGAGTGCGGCCTCGCCGCCCTGCCCGGCCGCGAGACCGAGTTCGCCGCAGCCCTCGCGACGGCGCTCGACTATGCCAAGGTCCTGGAGTGTCGCACGCTGCACATCATGTCGGGCATGATCGCGCCCGGCGCCGACACCAAGGCGATGCATCGCACGTTCATCGCCAATCTCAAGATGGCCTGCGACCGGACCGCCAAGAGCGGGCTCACGCTCGTGCTCGAGCCGATCAACCATCGCGACATTCCCGGATACTTCACCAACACGACCGACCAGGTGCAGCAGATCATCGACGAGGTCGGCGCGCCCCATCTGCGCCTGCAGCTCGACCTTTATCACATGCAGGTCACGGAAGGCGATCTTACCAGGCGCACCGAGCGCCTGTTCCCGATCACGGCGCACGTCCAGATCGCCGGCAATCCCGACCGCAACGAGCCGGACATCGGCGAGGCCAACCATCTCTACCTGCTCGATGTGCTCGACCGGCTGGGCTACCAGGGCTATGTCGGCCTGGAGTACAAGCCGAAGACCAACACGGGTGCCGGTCTCGGCTGGGCCAGGAAATACGGCATCGAGGCCTGATACATGACGGAAAAGAACACGCCGGTCGTCGCATTCGTCGGCCTTGGCTCGATGGGGCTCGGCATGGCGAAGAACCTGCTGAAAAGCGGGCACAAGGTGATCGGCGTCGATCCCAGCGCGGCGGCGCGCGAGGCCTTCGTCGCCGCTGGTGGAGTCGTGGCGACGTCGCCGGCCGAGGCGACCGCCTCGGCCGACGCGGTGGTCGTGGCGGTCGTCAATGCTCCGCAGGTTGACACCGTGCTGTTCGGCGACGTGGGTGCCGCCGCGACGCTGCGCAAGGGCGGCCTGGTGATGCAGTGCGCCACGGTGCCGGCCGCCTTCGCCAAAGCGCTGGGCGAGCGCCTGGCCAGCTCCGGTCATGTGCTGCTCGATGCTCCCATGTCGGGCGGCCGGGCGCGCGCCGAATCCGGCGAGCTCACGTTCATGGCCTCGGGAACGGCCAAGGCCTTTGCCGCGGCCGAGTCGATCCTCGCCGCCACCTCGGCCAAGGTCTTCCGGCTGGGTGACGCGCCGGGCATCGGCTCACTGGTGAAGACGGTAAACCAGCTGCTGGCCGGCGTGCACATCGCTTCGGCCGCGGAGGCCATGGCACTCGCGGCCAAGGCAGGCGCCGATACCCGGGCCGTCTACGAGGTGATCTCCGCGAGCGCCGGCAACTCGTGGATGTTCGGCAACCGCGTGCCGCACATGCTGGACGACGACTATTCACCGCTCTCCGCCATCGAGATCTTCGTCAAGGATCTCGGCCTGGTGCTGGGTACGGGCCACGAGCTGCGCCTGCCGCTGCCGATGGCGGCGGCGGCGCATCAGCTCTTTCTCGCCGCCGCGGGCGCCGGCTGGGGGCGACTGGACGACGCGGCCGTCGTCAAGGTCTACGAGCAGGCAGGTGACTTCAAAGTGTCGTCGCCGAGGAAGTAGGCTATGGGCATGGTCCGTCAGCGCTCCACCAAGATCGTGGCCACGCTCGGCCCGGCCTCGTCGTCGGCCGAGCGGCTGCGTGCGTTGTTCGAGGCCGGCACCGACGTTTTCCGCCTCAACTTCAGCCACGGCACGCAGGATGACCATCGCCAGCGCGTCGAGCTGTTGCGCGCGATGGAGAAGGAATACAGGCACCCGATCGCCATCCTGATGGACCTCCAGGGGCCGAAGTTGCGCCTGGGCTCGTTCGCCAAGGGCCCGCTGGAGCTCAAGAAGGGCCAGAAGCTGCGGCTCGACATGGACAAGGCCCCCGGCACGGCCAAACGTGTGCCTCTGCCCCATCCCGAGATCTTCGCCGCTGCCAGGCCGGACGGGCTCCTGCTGATCGACGACGGCAAGGTGCGCCTGCGCATCGCGGCCCACACCGGGGACACGATCGATGCGGTGGTCGAGGTCGCCGGCCCGATCAGCGACCGCAAGGGCGTCAACCTGCCCAACCTGGTCGTGCCGCTGTCGCCGATGACGCCGAAGGACCGCAAGGATCTCGACTATGGCCTGTCGCTCGGCGTCGACTGGGTGGCGCTCTCCTTCGTCCAGCACGCGAATGACATCGCGGAGCTGAAGAAGATCGTCGCCGGGCGCGCCGCGGTGATGGCCAAGCTCGAGAAGCCGGCGGCCATCGACCATCTCGACGAGATCATCGAGCAGAGCGACGGCATCATGGTGGCGCGCGGCGATCTCGGCGTCGAGATGCCGCCCGAGGCGGTGCCGCCCCTGCAGAAGCGCATCCTCGCCGCCTGCCGCGTCGCAGGCCGGCCGGCGATCGTGGCGACGCAGATGCTCGATTCGATGGTCCATTCGCCGACGCCGACGCGCGCCGAGGCCTCCGACGTGGCCACCGCGGTCTATGACGGCGCCGACGCGGTCATGCTCTCGGCCGAATCGGCCTCGGGCGACTACCCGGTCGAGGCGGTCACCATCATGGACCGCATCCTGAAGAGCGTCGAAGCCGATCCGCTCTATCGCAAGCTGATGGATGCGAGCCGACGCGAGCCGGAAGCCACGACCGCCGATGCGATCAGTGCTGCCGCGCGACAATGCGCACATACGCTGGCCGCTTCCGCCATCGTCACCTACACGACCACTGGCTCGACGACGTTGCGCGCCGCCCGCGAGCGGCCGGATGTCCGCATTCTCTGCCTGACGCCCAGCCTCGACACGGCGCGGCGCATGACCCTCACCTGGGGCGTCCATCCGATTCATGGCGAGGACGCGCACAACTTCGGCGACATGGTCCAGCGCGCCGTGCGCGTGGCCCGCCAGGAAGGGCTGGCCAAGGCTGGCGAGCGGCTGGTCATAACGGCGGGGGTGCCCTTTGGGACGCCGGGCGCCACAAATATTCTCAGAATTGCCTACGTATGACCCTGAAAAGTGCGGGGATGGGGACGATAGTCCACCCGTAACGAGTTCAGTGGATTACGTGAGGCGAAGGTGGATATCACGACCGACAAGGATGGAGCCGTCGCGCGACGCAATCGTCGGCCGGCGCTGACCTGGATCGATTTCCTGGTGATTGGCGCCATAGTTCTGACGTTTTCCGTCGTCCTCGGCACGACCATCGCGCGCAACAAGGCATCCGCGCAGAACCAGCGCGCGACCGTCCCGGAATTCACCTCCGAGATCGGGACGATCCCGAGCGACTCGAGCCTCATCAAGGCGAGAATACGGCTGGCCTCCGGCGGCCCCTGGGGCTGATCGCGCGGCTCTCATAAAACCTAGACCTCACCCTGAGGAGCGGCCCCCAGGGCCGCGTCTCGAAGGGTCGGCAACACCGCGGGTGTTGCAACCAGCCTGTTCCGCGATTTCGCGTGCAGCCCATCCTTCGAGACGGCCGCTACGCGGCCTCCTCAGGATGAGGTGGTTCATGTGGCGCGGCTTTTCAGGATGAGGGTGTTGTTGGAGTGGCGCGCTCCCAGCGTCACCCCTTCGGGCGCTTGTCGATGACTCGCCGGGCCTTGCCCATGGAGCGTTCGATCGCGCCGATGGGGGCGATCTCGATGTCGGCCGACAGGCCGCACATGCCCTTGAGGCGACGCGACAGGTCGGCGGCCGCTCGGTCCGTCTCCTCGGTCGACAGCTCGGCCCGCGACTCGACGCGCACCATCAGATCGTCCAGCGCCCCGGTCCGGCTGAGCTCGATCACATAGTGGCCGCTCAACGCCGGGTCGCGCAGGATCTGCTCCTCGACCTGGCTCGGGAACAGGTTGACACCGCGCACGATCAGCATGTCGTCGCTGCGGCCGGTGATCTTGGCCATGCGCCGCATGGCCGCCGCCGAGCCCGGCATCAGCCGCGTCAGGTCGCGCGTGCGATAGCGGATCACCGGCAGGGCTTCCTTGGTGAGCGAGGTCAGCACGAGCTCGCCCGGCTCGCCGTCGGCGACGACCTCGCCCGACTCGGGATCGACGATCTCGGGATAGAAATGGTCCTCCCAGATCGTCGGGCCGTCCTTGGTCGCGGCGAACTCGCAGGCGACGCCGGGGCCCATCACCTCGCTCAGCCCGTAGAGATCGATGGCGTCGATGCCGAGCCGCTGCTCGATCTCGCTCCGCATGCCTTCCGTCCACGGCTCGGCGCCGAAGAAGCCGACGCGGATCGCCGTGTCACGCGGGTCGACGCCCTGGCGATCGAACTCGTCGGCCAGCGCCATCATGTAGGACGGCGTCAGCATCAGCACCTGGGCGCCGAGCTCGCGGATCAGCTGGATCTGGCGTTCGCCGAATCCGCCCGACATCGGCACCACCGTGCAGCCCAGCCGCTCGGCGCCGTAGTGCGCCCCCAGCCCCCCCGTGAACAGGCCGTAGCCGTAGGCGTTGTGCACGATGTCGCCAGGTCGCGCGCCGCCGACGAAGAGCGAGCGCGCCATCAGGTCGCCCCAGACGGCGATGTCGCGTGCCGTGTAACCGACCACCGTCGGCCGGCCCGTCGTGCCGCTCGAGGCATGGACACGCACGCACTGCTCGCGCGGCACGGCGAACATGCCGAACGGGTAGGCTTGGCGCAGGTCGGCCTTCACGGTGAAGGGAAAGCGGCGCAGATCCGCGAGCTCGCGCAGATCGTCGGGATGGACGCAGGCGGCCTGGCACTTCGCACGATACGGCGCCTGGTTGGCATAGGCGTGAGCCAGCGCCGCCTTCAGCCGCCCTACCTGCAGGGCGCGCAGGGCATCGAGCGACAGGCCGAGCTCGTCGAAACGCGGGCTGGTCATGTGCGCTCACCCGGGCTCTGCTCCCCTGGGCCCCTGTCGAAGCCGAAACGGCGATAGGCGTAGCCCAGCCCGATCAGCGCGGCGCCGAGCCCGAGGAAGGAGAAGACGCGCAACAGACCCTGCAGGCCCGCCATGTCGATCAGGAACACTTTCGCCACCACGATGCAAACCAGTGCCATGCCGGCGTGACGCAGCATCGCGGCGCCGCGCCGGAACCCCCACGCCAGCAAGGCGACGCCGAACAGCAGCCAGACGATGGAATAGGTATAGAGCTCGAGGCCTTCCGCTCCCAGGCCGCTGCGCTCGAAGCCGGGATCGAAGAGATGCCGGACCTCGAGCGAAACATAGACGAAGGCAAGGATCGATGCCGTCCCGCCAGCCAAGGCAGCCACATGCCTGTTGGGCTCGATATCGACCCAGCGCACCGCCAGGGCCGCCATCGCGGCGGGCAGCGCATAGGCGAGCAGCAGCCCGTTCAGGATGGGCAGCCGGCCGACCCCAGCATTCTCGAAGACCGGGTTGGCGATCAGGACCTGCACTACCAGGACCGTCAGAGCCGCCAGGGTGCCGCTCAGCCGCCACGCCCACAGCGCCACGACATCGTGCCTGAGCCGGGCGACCCAGAGCGCGGCCAGCGCGAAGCCGCCCCACACCAGGACGTAGAAGGTGCGCTCCATGAAGTCGACGCTGGGGCTGGTCATCGAGCCCGGCTGGAAGACGCTGCGCACTTCCAGTGTCGCCAGCACGAAGGCCAGCAGGGCAATGGCTGCCTCGGTGGCGTGCACCAGGCGCGGATCGCCCATCGGGCGCAACGCCCTGAGCCCTACCCAGAGCGCCGCAATCGTCAGGCCATAGCCCCACAGGATCCAGTTGAAGACCGGCGTGACCCCGAGCGGATAGTTGAGGATCATCGGGTTGACCACGAACCGCACCACAACGACGGCCAGCAGCGGCCAGCACAGCCGGCGCATCGCATGCAGATCGAGCCGCGCGGCCACCCCGGCGACCGCCGCGAACTCGACGGCATAAGCCACTGTGATCCATTCGCGTTGCAGCTCGAGGGCTATGGCCGCGGCAATGAAGAAGACGACGCCGATGGCGAGATAGCCCAGCGCCTCGGTGCCGCCCGCCATCGACTCGCGCCACCGCACCAGGCGCTCGGCGCCGACCAGGAACGGGATGGCGAGGCCAATACTGATCAGGCCCCACGGGATGCCGGGGATGGCATTGCGCAGGACGTACCAGCACAGCAGGAAGTACACGAACACCGTGCCGACGGAGAGTGCCGCCCAGAACCCCGGTCGGCCGGCATTCCACATCATGGCGAAGGCCCCGGCGGCGTAGAACCCGCCGAACACGACCGCCGCCCAGGTGAAGCGATCGACGTCCCAGGTCGGGCCGCTGCCCAACGTCGTCGACCACCACAGGAACAGCCCGACCAGCGCCAGGAGTGGCGCCAGGCCGGCGATGTACTGGTAGCGCGGCGCCCAGCGACCGAGGACATAGAGGCCGACGCCGTGGGCTGCCAGCGCCACCCAGCCCACTGTCTGCTTCCACTCGTCCTGCACCACGATCGCGACGAGGAGCGCGCCGGTAACCGCGAGCGCCGACCAGACCAGGCCGACGACATCGATCGGCGGGTTCTCGCTTTCGCTGACCCGCCGCCAGGTCGCCCACACGAACGAGCCTGCCACGCCGACCAGGAACAGGCAGGCCCAGTGCAAGCCGCCCGGCTCGGTGGCGATCCACAGCATCGCCCAGATCGCCGTCCCGGCCAGCACGCCCCAGCCGAGCGGCCACCAGCCGCGCGCACGAATGACCGCGAGCGTGCCGATCGCGATCGCCAGCAGGTAGCCGAACAGCACGGGCACGTTGGGCGCATCGCTGCCGATGATCGCCGGGCTCGCGAAGCCGCCGACGAAGGCCAGACCGGCAACGAAGGGGCCGTGACGCAGGGACAGGCCAATCGCGAAGGCCGTCAATGCAATGGCGCCGCCGCCGGCCGCCGTCTTGGAAATCATCTCGTAGAGAGCGACAGCGGAGAAAAGCGCACCATACAGGGCGGTAACGCCTGCGGCCGCCAGGGCCTGCGCCGTCCGATCGTCGCGCGTCTTGACACGCTCGGCGATGCCAATCAGGGCGAAGCCGAAGACGGCAGCCAGGATGACGCGCACCTCTTCCGAGAGGTAACCCTCCTCGATCGAGTAGCGGACGAGGAAGATCGCCGCGAGTGCCAGCGTGATGGCACCGACCCACAGGAACGCGCGCGCGCCCAGCCGTTGCTCCCAACCGATGAGCGGTGGCGGTGGCGGCGCCGCGGCCTCGACCAGCGGCGGCAGAGGCTGTCCCGGCAAATCCACCGCCGGCTCGAATGGCGGCGCAGGTGGCGGTGCTCCTTCGGCTGCCGGCACCGACGTGGGTGCCGGGACTGGAGGAGCCGAAGACGGCTCGGATGGTGGTGCCGGTGGTGCCGGCATCGTCGTTTCGACCGCCGGCGCCATGGGTTGTTCGGCAAAGACAGGCGGCAGCGGCGCAACGCCGCTCGCCAGCTGACGCTTCAGCGCCGCGAACTCCACCACAAGCTGCTCGTTCTGTCGCCTCAGCGACCCGGTCCGAACGATAGCGACAATTGCAATGATCGGCGTGCCGATCGCCCACACGATTGCCAGCAGGATCAGGAGTACTTCGTCCACTAGCTAGGCCTGACCGAGGGCAAGGGCGCGACACGCCAGTCGACCCCAAGAACAACACCTCATCCTGAGGAGCCGCGCGTCGCGCGGCGTCTCGAAGGATGAGCCCCAGACACAGTGCCTGTTGCCCATGCTGCGCGACGCTCGCTGCGCTCGTTCCTCAGCAAGAGGTGTGCGGGTTGCTCGGTCGTGCAAGCCAGAGCGGGGCACCACGGAGTTCACAAGGCCTCTAAGTCGCTCGTTTTCGCGCGAACTCGGTTCACTCCGCCGCCACCCGTGCCGCCTCCGCCACGAAGGCGCCGCGGTTGTCGCGGGCGACGATGCCGCGCTTGACCACGAGGCGATGGTTCTCCTTGCGGGCGGCACGCTTGATGTCGACCAGGGCGTCGCCGTCGCACAGCACGAAGTCGGCGCTGCTTCCCTCCTTCACCCGGCCCTGGTCGGCGAGCCGCATGAGGTCGGCGGCGCTCGCCGTCGCGAAGAACAGCGAATCGCGGGGCGAGATGCCGATCTCGCACATGAACTCGAGCTCGCGGGCATTCTCGCCGTGACGGTTGTGCGGCGTGCCCGCGTCGGTGCCCATGGCGATGCGCCCGCCTGCCTTGTAGTACATCTTGATCGAGGCGATGTGCCGCTCGAAGACGCGGCGCGCCTTGTCGATCACGTAGTCGGGAATGGACCGATCGCCGTCGTCGTAGCCCTTGAGGATGTTCTTCACGGCGGCGAGCGTCGGCACAAGCCAGACGCCGCGCTCCTTCATCTCGCTCACGCACTCGTCGGTCATGAAGATGCCGTGCTCGATCGAATCGATGCCGCCCCTCACCGCATTGAGGATGCCCAGCGCGCCCTGGGCGTGGCTGGCGCAGCATTTGTGGAAGCGGTGAGCCTCGGTGATTCCGGCCTTCATCTCCTCGGCCGAGTAGTGGGCGTCCTCCGGATTGACGCCGGGCGTCATGACGCCGCCCGTCGCCATGATCTTGATCAGGTCGGAGCCGGCATGGATCTGCTCGCGCACCGCCTTGACGACCTCGTCCGGGCCGTCGGCGACGCGGCCAGTACGGTTGCCGTGGCCGCCGGTCATGCAGATCATGCGGCCTGCGCAGCGCATGGTCGGTCCCAGGAAGCGGCCGCCGTTGATGGCGTCGCGGATGGCGAACTCGATGTAGTCCTTGCCGCCGCAGTCGCGCACCGCGGTGATGCCGCCTTCCAGCGTGCTGCGCATATGCTCCATGCCGCGCACGGCGATCTGGGCGGCGGTCATGCGATCCTGCACCGCGCCCGGGTTGCCCTCGGCGCCGGACAGCGAATGGATGTGGCAGTCGATCATGCCCGGCATCAGGGTACCGCCGGCCGTATCGACCCTGGCACCGGCAAAGCCTGCGAACTCCCCGGCAGGCGCCACGCGCTCGACCCTGCCGTCCTCCACCAGGACGGCGTGACCATCGAGCACCTTCTCGCCATCGAACAGGCGGCCGCCGCCGTACAAAGTCGCCATTGCTGAACTCCGGTAACGAAACGCGACGGACTTTGCCCGTGCGCGTCAGGCGCGGCAAGGATTGGCTGTCAGTCTCCTCCCTGCGCGAAGCGCGAGGAGGTGCGCCCGCAAGGGGGCGGAGGGGTCAAGAGACTCACTCGATGCGCCCGTCCATTCCAATCGCCGGTGTGCTGCTCATGACCCCTCCGCCCGCGATGACCCTTCGGCCGCGCTCAAGGCAGGCGCGGACACCTCCTGTGAAAATGCGCCGCGGTCGAAGGTGTGCCGGGAGCGCGCCACTCCGTGGCGCTCATGGGGGCCGGTCGTCCAGGCCACCGACCGTACGAAGAGCATGGGCGCCACGGAGTGGCGCGCTCCCGGCCATGAGCTTCCTTCAAGCAACGCCGGCACTTCCACAGCATCGTGGTGCGCGCCCGCGATCTGGAGGTCTCCCCGGCGGAGCTGTAGCGGAGTTGGGGAGGAGAATGATCTTACCGGCCGGCCGTACGCTGGCTGCAACCCAGCGGATCCGACGGCTCGCCACCGCCCATGGCTTTGAGACGGTCGATCTCGTCGTCGATTCCGGCGATGTGTGGATTGTGCTTGCGCGCCAGCTCGAAGGCGGCGACCGCGCGCGGATATTCGCCCAGCTCGGCCCGGATCATGCCGAGGCCGGAATACGCGCCGAAGTGCCTCGGCTCGCGCTTCACGGTCTCGCATATGTCGGCCAGCGAGGCCTTGAAATCGCCCAACAGCCAGTAGGCTGTCGCCCGCTTGTTCCAGGCTTCCGACAGCTCGGGCGCGACCTCGATCAGCCTGGTGAAGGTCTCGACCGATTCCCTGAGCTGGCGGTGCTGCATCTCGCCGATGCCGCGCAGCATCAGGCCGCGCTGGGTGGCGTCGGGAACCATGATCCACTGTTCCCAGATCGCCGACTCCAGGGTCTGTACCGCCGTGGGATCGGTTGCCGTCTGCAGCTTGGCAAACAAGGTGTCGAGCACGGTTTTGCTCCCGCCGTTCTGAGCCAGTGCGCTGGACCCCAGCGTCCCCGCGCCGAGCATCATGCCGAGCAGGGCGGCGAGGCAAGCGCGAATGACGCTCACATGAGCGCCTTGGGGGCCGGTCCGCCGGTCGCCCAGTCGAGCAGCTCGACCGTGTGGACCACCGGCAGGCCGGTGCCGGCCGCGATATGGCCGATGCAGCCGAAGTTCCCAGCCGCAACGATGTCGGGACGCACGCTTTCGATGCTCGCGACCTTGCGCTCGCGCAGGCGGCGCGACAGCTCGGGCTGCAGGACCTGGTAGGTGCCAGCCCAGCCGCAGCAGAGATGTCCCTCGGGCACGTCGGTGACGACGAAGCCGGCATCGCGCAGGAGCTTCTTCGGCTGCTCGTTCACTTTCTGGCCGTGCTGCATCGAACAGGCCGAATGATATGCCACCCGCATGGACCGCGGGGTCACGTTCACGAGACCCATCTCGAGCATTACCTCGCTGATATCCTTGGAGAGGCGGGCCACCTGCTCCGCCTTTGCCTTCCACTCGGGCTCGTCGGCCAGCATGTGGCCGTAGTCCTTGAGGGTCGTGCCGCAGCCCGAGGCGTTGACGACGATGGCGTCGAGCCCGGCGCCGTCGATCTCGTGCATCCAGGCCGCGATGTTGCGCTTGGCCAGCTCGATGGCTTGCGCAGTGCGCCCGACATGCAGCACCGACGAGCCGCAGCAGCCGGAGCCCGCCGCGTTCACCACCTCGACGTCGTGACGGGTCAGCAGCCGCACCGTGGCCTCGTTGACCTCGGGCGCCAGCACTTGCTGGCCGCAGCCCGGCATCAGGGCGACGCGCTTGCGTCTCAGGCCAGCGGTGGGGAACGTCTGCGGCCGGTCGACCGGAGATGGTCCGTCGAGCTTGCCCGGGACGCTGTCGAGCAGGGCGCGCAGCCGGCGCAGCAAAGTTGCACCGCCGGCATCGGTGCTGGTCGCTGGCAGCAGTGCCGCGAACGGCTTGGCGAGGCTTCCCAGCACCATCGCCCAGCGCAGCATAGCCGGTCGCGGCATCAGCCATGCCAGCAGCCCGCGCACCAGGCGATCCGCCAGCGGCCGCTCGTAGTGCGCCTCGATGTGATGACGGCCGTGATCGACCAGGTGCATGTAGTTCACGCCCGACGGGCACGTGGTCATGCAGGAGAGGCAGGACAGGCACCGGTCGACGTGGCGGACCTCGGCGGCGCTCGGCGTGCGCCCCCCCTCGAGCATCGCCTTGATGTAGTAGATGCGGCCGCGCGGGCTGTCGCGCTCGTCGCCCAGCAGCACGAAGGTCGGGCAGGTCGCGGTACAGAAGCCGCAATGCACGCACTTGCGCAGGATGTGCTCGCTGCGCCCCGTCAGCGGATCTGCAAGCTGGGCCAGGGTGAAGTTGGTCTGCATCGTTAGCCCATTCGCCCCGGATTGAAGAGCCCCTGTGGATCGAAGCTCTCCTTTACGCGTGCCGCGAGCGCCGCAAGCGCAGGTGTCAGCGGCTGGAACACCGGCACCGCGGCACGCACCGCCTCCGGCGCCCGGATCAGGGTGGCGTGCCCGCCAGTCGTACCGAGAGCGGCGCGCACCAGCACGTGGTCGGCGTCGGCGCTCGCCGGCAGGGCGAGCCAGACAAGGCCGCCCGACCAGTCGTAGAAGGCCTCGGCGCCACGGCGCTCCACCTTGATGCGGCTCACCACCGCCGGGCCTTCGGTCGGCGGGCAGGAAATCTTCCAGACGACGTCGCTGGCGCCCGCCTCGAGCGGGACGACGTCGCGGACCTCGCGCCAGAAGGCGCGGCTCTCCAGCGTGCCCAGATCCTCCATGGCGGCGCCGATCGGCGCCAGCAGCTCGCGCAGGCCCTCGATGCGCGCCTCGACCGATGGCGCCACGCCCTCGACCCTAAGCGCCGTGCGATCCCCCAGGTGGGCGGCTCCAGAGACCTCGTGCGGACTGCCCATCGCCGCGCACATCGCCCTGACGGCGGCTTCGTCTGAGAGGCCGCGCAGCACCAAGGTGCTGGTCTGGTCCGGCGCCGGCAGCACCTTGACGGAAACCTCGTCGAGCACGGCCAGGGTGCCCCACGAGCCGGCCAGCAGCTTGGACAGGTCGTAGCCGGTGACGTTCTTCATCACCTTGCCGCCCGACTTGAAGGCCTCGCCGCGGCCGTTGACGCCGCTGAAGCCCAGCAGATGGTCGCGTGCGGCGCCACCCGAGACGCGGCGCGGGCCCGCCAGGTTGCCCATAACCGCACCCGCCAGCGTGCCCTGCCCGGCCTCCCGGCCCAGCAACGGCCCGAGGTCCGGCGGCTCGAACGCCAGCATCTGGTTGCGCTGTGCCAGCAGCGCCTCGATCTCCTGGAGCGGCGTGCCGGCGCGCAGCGTCACGACCAGCTCCTCCGGCGCATAGTCGACGACACCGGAAATCCCCGACAGGTCGAGCACCTCGTCGCACTGCATCGGCTTGCCGAGGGCAAGCTTGCTGCCGCCGCCCCGCACGTCGAGCGTGCGGCGGTCGCTGAGCGCCCATTCCACCGCCTGACGCAGCTCGCCGGCGTCGCGCGGCCTGATCGTGCCTGGCATGCGTCAGAACCGCGGGATGTCGGGGAACGGCAGCTTGTTTTGATGCACGACCAGCTGGCCAAGCTCGGCGCATCGCCTGAGCTTGGGGAATACCTTGCCCGGATTGAGCAGGTGGTCGGGATCGAAGGCGCACTTCACGCGCATCTGCTGGTCGAGATCGATCTCGGTGAACTGCACGCCCATCAGGTCGCGTTTCTCGATGCCCACGCCGTGCTCGCCGGTCAGCACGCCGCCCACCTTCACGCAGAGCCGCAGGATATCTGCGCCAAACTGCTCGGCGCGATGCAGCTCGCCGGGATCATTGGCGTCGAACAGGATCAGCGGATGCAGGTTGCCATCGCCGGCATGGAAGACGTTGACCACGCGCAGGCCGTACGTCTTCGACATCTGCCGCATCTCGGCCAGCACCTCGACCAGCCGGCCGCGCGGCACCGAGCCGTCGAGGCACATGTAGTCGGGCGAGATCTGGCCGACTGCCGGGAACGCCGCCTTGCGCCCGGCCCAGAACAGCACGCGCTCCTGCTCGTCGTGACTGACCCGCACCGTGGTGGCGCCGCGGCCGCGCGCGATCTCGGAGACGCGCTCGACCAGGTAGTCGACCTCGATCGGCGGGCCGTCGAGCTCGACGATCAGTAGCCCTTCGGCGTCCATCGGATAGCCGGCACCGACATAGGCCTCGGCGCACTTCACCGCGTCGCGATCCATCATCTCCATGCCGCCGGGAATGATGCCGGAGGCGATCACAGCCGCGACGCAGTCGGCCGCCCCCGCTTCGGTCGGGAAGCCGAGCAGCACGGCGCGCGCCGTCGAGGGCTTGCGTAGCAGGCGCACCGTCACCTCCGTAACGACCCCCAGCAGCCCTTCGGAGCCTGTCATCAGGCCCATCAGGTCGTAGCCGCCGGAATCGAGATGCTTGCCGCCCAGGCGCACCACCTCGCCGTTCATCAGCACCAGCTCGAGGCCCAGCAGGTTGTTTGTCGTGAGGCCGTACTTCAGGCAGTGCACGCCGCCGGAGTTCTCGGCGACGTTGCCGCCGATCGAGCAGGCGATCTGCGAGCTGGGGTCGGGCGCGTAGTAGAAGCCCTCGTGCTCGACCGCCTTGGTGATGCCGAGGTTGGTGACGCCGGGCTGCACGCGGGCGCAGCGGTTGGCATAGTCGATCTCGACCATGCGGTTGAACTTGCCCATGGCGAGCAGGATGGCGTCGCCGACCGGCATCGACCCGCCGGACAGCGATGTGCCGCCGCCGCGCGGCACGACCTTGACCTTGGTGTCCTGGCAGTAGCGCAGGATCGCCGAGACCTGGGCCACCGTCTCCGGCAGGACGACGACGAGCGGCATCTGGCGGTAGGCCGACAGGGCATCGCACTCGTAGGGGCGCATGCCGTCCTGGTCGTCGACGACCCCCTCGCCCGGTACGATGGCGCGCAGCGCAGCCACGATCTCGGACCGGCGGGCGAGGATGGCGGGATCGAGCGGCGGCATCTGCATGCCTCGCTCATACGCCAAATAAAAAAGCGGCGGAAGCCGATGGCCTCCGCCGCCCCGATGGCTGAAACCGGCCGGGCGTCAGCCCTGGCGGGCCTTGAAGCGCGGGTTGGTCTTGTTGATGACGTAGACGCGGCCCTTGCGACGGACAATGCGGCTGTCCTTGTGGCGCGCCTTCACGGACTTGAGGGAGTGACGGATCTTCATGGGTTGTTCTCGACAAAAAGCCCCGGCAGAGCCGGGGGGAATTCCGAAGCGGGCGGAAAATAGGGACCGGACAGGCCAGCGTCAACCCGAAATCCGGGCACCCGAAATCCGGGCAGGATTCGGCTCCTGGCGTGCGCGGCGGAGCGTTCGACAGATCAGCCTTCTCCGTCGCCGGCCGCCTGCACGAGCGACTCCGACCGCAGCCGCCGGGCCGGGCCTGCCCCCACCCCAAACTCGCCCGCCCATTGGCCTGCTGACCGGCCAGACCCGCCTCTACTCCTCGGGTTCGGTCGTGAACTCGAGCGGGTGGCCGGCCTGCCGGGCGAGGTTGATGCCCTCGGTCGCCTTGCTCTCGGCGATGTCACGCGTGTACGCCGCTACCACACAGGCGCCGCGCTGATGAGCAGTCATCATCACGCGATAAGCCTGATCCTCGCTCATGTGGAAGACAGCCATCAGGACCGCAATAACGAATTCACGCGGTGTGTAGTCGTCGTTTATCAGGATCACCTTGTACAGGCGCGGCTGTTCGATCTTCGGCTTGGCGATGGTATCGGGCTTGACGTCGATATCGTTCATCGGCCGTCTCCTGCGTTCCGGTCACCCGCTTATGCTATCCACCGACGATTGGCCGGTCCGCATCGCGTTGCAATGCCCTTCGCTGGACGGCCTGCACGCAGAGCCTGCCCCGGCCGACTCTCCCAATTAGCCGGTTCGAGCGAGCCGGCAGACGCGGCACCGGCCATCAATTCCGCGTCCCTACCGGGTGAACGCCGGCCGGCAGGCCGGGTCGAGGCCAAGGTGCCAGTCCTCACCCGACGGGTACAGTCCGGGCAAGCGGCGGCAACTTCGAGACGCGGGCGTACCAGGCCTCGAGCTTGGGATGCCCAGGACGCCACGGCTCGTTGGCAAAACGGAAATCGAGATAGCCGAGCGCGCAGCCGATGGTTATCTCGCCGATCGTCGTCAGGTCCCCCAGCTTGTCAGCGTCCTTCTCGAGCTCGGCGAGCGCCCGCTTCACCTTGCCCTGCTGAAGCTCGATGTAGGCCTTGCGACCTTCGTCCTGCGGCAACGCGACCTCGCGCCGGCGCGGCTGGGTGGCATCGAGAATGCCGTCGCCCAGAGCCTGCTGGCAGATTGCCTTCCAGCGCGCCGGCCCGGGCGCCGGAAACAGCCCGGGGGCGCTGCCCACGCTGTCGAGATACTCGCAGATCACCGGGCTGTCGTAGAGTCGCATGCCGTCGTCGGTGACGAGGGTCGGCACCTTGGACAGCGGATTGAGCTCCAGCAGCGCCGGGTCGGTCGTGGGAACAGTCCAGCGCTCTATCTGGCCATCGATGCCACGCGCTATGGCGCAGGCGTTGACCTTGCGGACGTAAGGGCTGGCAGGCGAATGGGCGAGCTTCATCGGGATACCCTCGAGATTGCTGTGTGCGGCGCGCACGTTATCGCGCCTGCCTGGTGCAAGGCCATGAGTTTTCAACGCAAGGCCATCCCCGACGATCCAGCGCGAACGCCGTCCGAGCCATCGCGCGATCGTCGTCGGTTCAGTGCCGGTCTCGGCGCCTCGACGCCCGCCCCATTTCGGGCGGCAGACCCAGCCGCGCCGAGTGCGCCCTAGCCCTGCGCATCGGCAAGCACGAGAAGCTGCGCCTGGGCGATCCCGATCAGGACCGTTCGTGGATCGGCAGTCACGCCTTGCACCAGGGCGCCCGCCTCGGCCCCGTCGTCGGCGGCTGTCCAAAGTGTGCCGAGGCGCTGCTGCTCGCTGACGTACTCGAGGTTCACCGCGACCTTGCCCATCAGCGTCGTGATGTCCTGGCCAGCCGCCGAATTCTGAGCGCCGCCCATGATGTCGACCAGCACGGCCCCCACGAATTGGCCCGACTCCAGGGCCTGCCTGACCTGGCCCGTCCAGTAGGCCAGCCCCGCCGCATCCGAGGAGCGATTGAACAGATTGTTGTAGATGCTGTCGATGAACGCGCCGATCTGGCCGTCGCTCGCGCCAACCGGATCGGCCAGGAAGGGATAGAGGTTCCTCGCCTCGGTGCTGACGCCGAAGGCGCTGGCGATGTTAGTGAACAATGCCGAGGGCCCCTGGACCGGCAGACCGATGTGGAACTGGTCGACCCAGAAGGCAAAGCCCCTCGCATCCGCGCCGCGCCCGAAGAATGCCGTGTACGTTGCCGCGATCTGCTGCTCGGCGCTCAGCCCAAGCAGATCGAGCGTGACCGATGCGCCGATCGAGACCGGCGTCAGATAGAACAGAACCTGCGCGACATCGCTGCCGTGGGCATTCATGGCGCGATAGGCGAAGCTGTCGATGCCGGCGAAACCCGGTGTCGGTGCATAGTCGAAGCTGCCATCCGATCCGAGCGCGACAACACCATGCATCGGCTGGCTCAGCACTATGGCGGTCGCCGTAGCCGCGCCCTCGTCGTTCGCCAGCACGCCGCTGCTGGCGGCGAGGTGGAACGACTGACCGCGCAACCCGACATACGCGTCATCGTGGGCGACGATGTCGTCGTTGCGGATCGTGCCGCCCGCCGTCGCTGTCGCAATGGAAAGGCCGGCCGAGGGAGCCGACAGGCTGACCACGAAGCCATCGTTCGGCTCGACCGTCCGGTCACCCGCGACGTCGACCACGACAAGCTTGCTGGTCTCGCCGGGGCTGAAGGTGAGGCCGCCCGACGGCAGCGCACCGCTGGCGAAGTCCCCTGGAAAGGCGGGGTTTGCGCCGGCGCCGCTGACCGAATAGGCAACGGTGTGCGACGCGGAGACATCGCCCGACCGTGCGACTTGGAAGGTGAAGGCGGTCGATCCCGTGTCGCCTTCTGCCTGGTCCGCCGCCAGTCCTGCAATCGACACCGACGCATCGTCGTTCAGGATCGTGACCGAGGCCGATGCTGTCGCGAGCGCCAGGCCGGACGACGGACTCGCCAGGGTCACGGTGAAGGACTCGTCCACCTCGACCTCGCTGTCGCCCGCGATCTCCAGGGAGACCGTCCAGCTCGTTTCGCCCGCGGCAAACGTCACCGCTCCCGAAGGCAGGACGCCACCGGCGAAGTCCGCAGCGCCCGCGGGATTTGCACCCGAGCCGCTCACCACATAGGCCACGCTGTGCGACACCGACGTGTCGCCGGAGCGCAGCAGCGTGAAGATCGCCGACGTCGTCCCCGCATGGCCCTCCATCCGGCTCGCCGACAACGCCGAGAGCGATACCGAGGCATCGTCGTTGCGGATCGTGCCCGACGCCGTCGGGATCTCGACCACCAGGCCGGTCGAGGGGCTCGACAAGATCACCGCGAATGTCTCGTCCGGCTCGACCAGGCTGTCGCTCGCGATGACGAGCGAGATCGTCTCGCTGGTCTCGCCCGCCTCGAAGCTCACGACGCCGGACGGCAGCACGCCGTCCATGAAGTTGGCGGCCGAAGCGGGGCTGGCACCCGTCCCGCTCACAGCATAAGCGACGCTGTGCGGTACCGAGATGTCGCCGGTCCGCGTCAGCGCGAAGGTGAAGGAGGTGGTACCCGAATCGCCCTCGGACCGGTCGGCCGCCAAGGCCGCGATCGCGACAGAGGCATCGTCATTGCGGATCATGCCTGTCGCCGTCGCCGTCGCGACGGTCAGGCCGGACGACGGATTCGACAGGGTCACGGCGAATGTCTCGTCCGGCTCGACGCTCATGTCATCGCTGACGCGAACGACGATCGTCTTGCTGGTCTCGCCTGCCGCAAAAGTTTCCGTTCCGGATGGCAGAGTGCCGCCAAAGTCCGATGCATCGATCGCCGCTGCACCCGTCGCCGTCACAGACCAGTCGACCGATTGCGCGGCTACCCCGGGCTGTCCGAGGCTCACGACGAAGCTGAAGGACGTCGCGCCGGCATTGCCCTCGGCCTTGTCCGCCGACAGCGGGTGGATCGACATCGCCGACTTGTCGTCGTTCACGATCGTGCCCGTCGCCGTCGACGTCCCGATGACCAGCCCGGCCGACGCATTCGACAAGGTCATCACGAAGCCCTCGTCGCGCTCGACCGTGTGATCTCCTGCCGCCTCGACCACGATCGTCTTGCTGGTCTCGCGGGCAGCGAAGGTCGTGATCCCCGACGGCAATGTACCGCCCCCAAAGTCCTCGTTCGACGCGGGATCGTCGCCTGCCCCACTCACTGCATAGGAGACGCTGTGCGCCAGCGAGCTGTCACCCGTGAGAGTCAGGACGAACAGGTATTCTTCGCCAGCCGAATCACCTTCCGGTCCCTCCGCCGCCAATGCGGCAACCGATACTGAGGCGTCGTCGTTGCGAATCGCTCCGACTGCCGCCGCAGTCCCGATCGCCAGGCCCGGCGATGGGCTGGACAAGCCTACCGTAAAAGCCTCGTCCGCCTCCACCACTGCATCACCCGACACGTTCACGACGATCGTCTTGCTGATCTCGCCAGCGGCGAACGTCATCGTTTCCGACGGCAGGCTGCCGCCAATGAAGTCGCTCGCCACCGCCGGCGTCTCTCCCGATCCCGTGACCGCATAGG
The DNA here is from genome assembly GCA_022844015.1 of Reyranella sp. Taxonomy (GTDB): domain Bacteria; phylum Pseudomonadota; class Alphaproteobacteria; order Reyranellales; family Reyranellaceae; genus Reyranella. The sequence goes on from JALHMO010000023.1 coordinate 32,626, forward strand.
CCACGCTGCGCGCTCGCGTGCTGTCGCCGGTCAGCGTCAGCGCGAAGGTGAAAGTCGTCGTGCCTGAGCTCGCCTCGGGCAGGTCGGCCGACAGCGCCGCGATCGACACAGAGGCGTCGTCGTTGCGAATGGTGCCGATCGCCGTCGCCACGCCGACGGTCAGGCCCGAGGACGGCGCGGACAGGCTCACCGCGAAGGTCTCGTCGGCCTCGACGAGCATGTCGTCCGACACATTCACGGCGAGGACCCTGTCAGTCTCCCCGGCAGCGAAGGTCACGCTTCCCGATGGCAACGCACCACCGGCAAAATCGTCAGCGGAGGCCGGATCGGCACCCGCCCCGATCACCGCATACGCGACGCTGTGCGACACCGACACGTCGCCGCGTCGGGTCAGCACGAAGGTAGACGCCGCCCCCTCTGCATCGCCTTCCGAGGAGCTGGCCGACAAGGAGGCAATCGATACCGCGGCGTCGTCATTTTGGATCGTGCTCACCGCCGTGGCTGTTTTCACCGACAGTCCCGCAGACGGGTTCGACAGGCTGAGCGCAAACGTCTCGTCAGGTTCCAGCGCGGTGTCGCCCGCGACGAGGACAGCAATCGTCCTGCTGATCTCGCCGACGAAATACGACACGGTCCCCATGGGCATCACGCCGTCCGCGAAGTCGGCGCCCGAGACCGGATCGGCTCCGAGGCCGCTCACCGCGTAGTCGACGCTGTGCGTCACGCCGTTGTCGCCCGACCGGGTCAGCACGAAGGTGAAGATTGTCGCGCCAGTCTGGCCCTCCTCGTCCGCGGCCGACAGCGCTTCAACCGATACGGCGGCGTCGTCGTTGCGGATCGTCCCCACTGCCTCGCCCGTGGCGATGTCGAGGCCCGTCGACGGGGCGGACAGGCTCACCGCAAAAGTCCGGTCCGGCTCGACCGCCGTGTCGCCCGACACGCTCACGACGATCGTCTTGCTGGTCTCGCCGGCGGTGAACGTCACGACTCCCCTAGGCAGGACGCCGCCCAGGAAATCGCCGGCCGACGCCGGATCGCCTCCCGACCCGCTCACCGCATAAGCGACGCTGTGCGACACCGTGCTGTCGCCCGACCGCGTCAGGGTGAACGCGAACGCCGTCGCTCCCGAGTTGCCTTCCGGCAAATCGCTGGATTCGGCTGCGATCGACACCACTGCATCGTCATTGCGGATCGTACCCGTTGCGCTGGCAACGCCGACAACCAGACCCGACGACGGACTCGACAGGGTAACCGCAAAGGTCTCGTCGGCCTCGACCTGCGCATCACCGGAGACGTCGACCACGATCGTCCTGCTGGTCTCGCCGGGCGCGAAGGTCGCCGTACCGGACGCCGCGAACGCGCCGGAGAAGTCGCCCGCGCCCGCCGGATTGACCCCCGACCCGTTAACGGCGTAGGCGACGCTGCGTGAGACCGTCGAATCCCCGACAAGTGTCAGCAGAAACGTGAAGCCTGCGGACCCGGAGTTGCCCTCGCTCCCATCGGCGGCCAGAGAGGTGATCGACACCGAGGCATCATCGTTGAGAATCGTGCCTGCCGCGGTAGCGGTCCCGATGACGAGGCCCGAGGACGGGCTCGACAGGCTGACGGCGAAGGCTTCGTCCGGCTCGACCTGAGTGTCGCCCGCCAAGGCGAGTGCGATGGTCTTGCTGGTCTCGCCCGCGGCGAAGCTGATCGCTCCGGACGGCAGGACGCCACCGGCGAAGTCCCCGGCCGTCGCCGGGCTGGCGCCCGAGCCGGTTACCGCATAGGCGACGCTGTGCGCGATCGAGCTGTCGCCGGTGCGCGTGATCGCGAACGTGGCGACAGCGTCGTCCGCGTTGCCTTCCAGCGGGCTCGCCGACAGAGCGGCGACCGACACCGAGGCGTCCTCGTTGCGGATTGTCCCGCTCGCCGTCGCAGTCACGATGACGAGCCCCGACGACGGGTTCGACAGGCTCACCGCGAACGTCTCGTCGGCTTCGACCTGGGTGTCGCCTGTGACGCTCACTATGATCGTCTTGCTGGTCTCACCCACGGCAAAGGTCAGGGCGCCCGACGGCAGGACACCACCCAGGAAATCGGCAGCGGAAGCGGGATTGGTGCCGGCTTCGATCACGGCGTAGGCAACGCTTTGCGACGCCGTGCTATCGCCGGTCCGTGTCAGCATGAAAGTGAAGGCGGTCACCCCGGAGTTGCCCTCCGCCCGATCGGCCGCGGCAGCGGCGATCGAGACGACGGCGTCGTCATTGAGGATGATGCCGGTGGCTGACGCCGTTCCGATAGACAGGCCGGCCGACGGATTGGACAGGCTCACGATGAAGGCCTGGTCGGGCTCGATGTCGGAATCGCCGGAAACGCTGACCACCAGCGTTCGGCTGGCCTCGCCCGCCGCGAAGGTCACGTTGCCGGAAGGCAGTTGGGCACCCACGAAATCGGAGCCGGAAGCAGGATCGACGCCCGAGCCGGCCACGGCGTAGGCCACGGTTCGCGGCATCGATCTGTCGCCCGACAGGGTCAGCGCGAAGCTGAAGGGCGTGGTTCCCGAACTGCCTTCCGCGAGGCCCGCCGACAACGCCGAGATCGACACCGAGGCATCGTCATTGCGGATGGTGCCAAGTGCGCTTGCACTATCGACGATCAGGCCTGTGCTCGGGGCCGACAGGGCGACCGCGAACGTCTCGTCAGGCTCGACGGCCGCGTCGCCCAGGACGTTGACGGCGAACTGCACGGAAAGCACGCCGGGCGCAAAAGTCAGGGTTCCCGAAGGCAAGACACCATCCGCAAAGTCTGCCGACGAAGCGGCGTTGGAGCCCGATCCTGCGACCGTATAGGCCACACTGTGCGTCACGGAGCTGTCGCCCGACCGGGTAAGCCTGAAGGTGAAGGCCATCACGCCGGCGAGGCCCTCGGCCTGATCGGCCGACAATTCCTCGATCGACACCGCAGCGTCGTCGTTGCGGATGGTCCCCACCGCCGTCGCCGTACCGATCGCCAACCCCGTCGAGGGCGCCGACAAGGCCACGGTGAATGTCTCGTCCGCCTCCACCGACGTGTCGCCCATCACGGCCACCGTGATCGTCTTGCTCGTCTCGTCGGCGGCGAACGTCAGCTTTCCAAACGGCGGCGAGCCGCCGGCAAAGTCCCCGAAGGACGCCGGGGCGGCACCCGACCCGCTGACGGCGTAGTCGACGCTGTGCGATGCCGAGATTGCGCCGGTCCGCGTCACCGTGAAGGTGAGGTGCGTCGTCCCGGACTGGGCCTCCACCTTGTCTGCCGCCAAGGCGGCGATCGAGACCGAGGCGTCGTCGTTGCGGATCGTCCCGAGCGCCGTCGCCGTCCCGATCGAGAGACCGGAGGACGGCGCCGACAGGCTCACCGCAAATGCCTCGTCTGGTTCGACCGTCAGATCGCCCGTCACGGCCACCGTGACCGTCCTGCCCATCTCGCCTGCCGCGAAGCTCGCGGTGCCGGACGGGAAGGTGCCGCCGAAATCGGTGGCGCCGGCCGCCTGTGCGCCGGAGCCTGTCACGGCCCAGTCGACCGTTTGAGCCGTCACACCTGGCTGGTCGAGGCTCACCATGAAGGTGAACAAGGTGGAGCCTCCAGCTCCCTCGGCCCTGTCAGCGGCCAGCGCGCCGATCGACACCAGGGACGTGTCATCGTTCATGATCGTGCCGTTGGCCGACGGTGTGCCGATCACCGAACCGGACGAGGCGTTCGACAGGGCCACGGTGAAGCCTTCGTCGAGCTCGACTATCGTATCGCCCGACACGTTGACCGTGATCGTCTTGCTGGTCTCGCCCGCCGTGAAGGTGAGCACGCCCGCCGGCTCCACGCCCCCGACGAAGTCGGTGGCAGTCGCAGCCTGAGCCACCGCTCCGCTGACCGCCCAGTCGACCGTCTGCGTCGTCTGCGCGGCCTGGTCGAGGATGACCGCGAATGTCAGGAAGGTCGTTCCGCCGTTGCCCTCCTCCCCCGACGGCGCGAGGCCGGCAATGCCGAACGTCGGCAGAAGCCCCTCCAGCGTGACCGTCATGTCGGTGAACTGCAGCGCCTCGATGCTGACGAGCTCGTCGAGCCCTTCGCTGCCGAAGACCTTGATGTCGGTGCCGATGGTCTGGATCGAATAGCCCGCCCGAAGGCCCAGGAAGATCGCCGTGTCGAAGCCCGCGCCGCCATCCAGGTAATCGCTACCGAAGCCGCCCGTCAGACGATCGTCGCCGTTTCCCCCGACCAGGCGATTGGCGACATCGTTGCCAATCATCGTGTCGTGGCCCGAGCCGCCGATCGCATTCTCGATCACCACGCCAACGGCAATCGAGACGTTCCTGGTAAGGGCGCCGATATCGGAGAAGCTGGCCGACCGAAGGTCGATCGTCTGGTTGGTGCCGTAGCCGGAGACATCGAGCGTGTCGTTCCCGCCGCCATCCCAGATGCAATAGACCACCTGATGGGTCGACGACGCTATCCGGTAGGCGTAGTCGCCACTGTTGTTGAATCCGTAGGTAGTATCGCCTGTCGCATGCCCGAGGTTGACGCCATACAGCCGCTGGATCGCCGCGATGTCGTGCATCAGCGGCGTCGAGGCGCGGATGGTCGTGCCGAGGTAGACGTGGTTGGCCCCGGTCGCCGACGCATCGAAATAGCTCATCACCGTGTATTGCCGGGAATCCTCCACATACTCGGCATTCTTTGCATAGGTGATCGTCACACCCGGGCCGGCATTGTAGGCGCCGGGGTGCTGGAGGCCGAGCGCATGGCCGATCTCGTGCAGGATCGTCAGGTAGGCGTAGTTGCCGGGGCTGGGGCTCAGATTGGATTGGTAGTAGGCATTGATCCAGACATCGCCGGCCGCGCTGGAGAAGCCGGTCGAGCCCGGTGACGGATAGTAGGCATAGGCGGCCGCGCCATCGGAGGAACTCGAGTAGTTGGCGATCAGGATGGTGGCGCTGTTGGTGTAGCCGCCGGGATTGACCTGAGTGAAAGTGATATTGGCCACGTTCGACCACAGCCGGAGGGCGTCCTGGACCGCCATCTCCTGGTCGGCGTTGACCCTGGAGAACGTCGTGCGCTCGATCGTCGAGCCAGTCGTGGAGGTGGAGCGAAAGCCGTAGGTGACGGGGCCGTGGGCCTTTCCCAGCGTGGTACCCCATTGCAGATTGTCCCGGGTGATCTGCACGCCGGCCGAAATGGGGTCCAGATGCTTCGTCGGCATCTAAGATGCTCCTCGCGTCACCCTGGCCTTCCGACAGCGGCCGGACGGATCGGGCGCGGACGTTCTATGCCGCAATGCAGTCTCAAATGTGGCTCCGAGCCGTCCCACACGGCTTCGTGAGACCAATGATACTCCAACTCCGAGCCATTCTCCTCCCAAAGATGGCCGTTGCAGGGGGCGCTCCTGTCGTGACTGGCTGCCAGTCAGATCGCCATCTCGCGGCCGATCTCCACGACCTTGTCGCGCGGGACATGGAAGTAGTCGGTCAGGGGCGCGCAATTGCGCTGCAGGAAGGCGAAGATCACCTCGACGGGCCTCGGCAGCCCCCGACCGTCCTCGCGCGCCACGATCTGCTCGTGCGCGATGTAGAAGGTGACGTCGGCCGGATCGAACTGATAGCCCAGGGCGTGGACGCGCCACAGCAGGGCGGGAATATCCGGACGCTCCATGAAGCCGAACTGAACGCGGGCGCGCCAGACCCGGGGAGCGACCTCGTGAATCTCGACATGGTTGCCCAGGGCCACGTACGGAATCGCTGCCGTCTCGACATCGATGATAAAGACGGCCTCGCGCAGCGCCCTGTTGTTCTTGAGATGCCACAACAGGATCGGCGGCGCAGCGACGTCGGATCGAGCGAGGAACGCGGCCGTGCCGGGCACGCGCGGAATGTGTCCGGCGGTGAGCAGGGCGAGGACATCGCTGTCGCGCACCTCCTGGGCCCGCCTCTGGCGCTGCACCGCCGACGCGCCGGCGCGCCAGATCACCATCAGGCCATAGACGAGGGTTCCCAGCGCAAGAGGCACCCAGCCGCCGTCGAGCACCTTGACGAGATTGGCGCCGAGAAACGCCGCATCGACGAGGGCCAGTGCACTCGCGACAGCCCCGGCTGCGAGCCAGCTCCAGCCACGCACCTCCCGCATGGCCAGCAACAGAAGAAGAGTGGTGATCAGCATGGTGCCCGACACGGCAATGCCATAAGCCGCCGCCAGACGGCTCGAGGTGCCGAACCCGACGGTGAGACCGAGCGTCGCCAGCATCAGCAGCCAGTTGACCGACGGCACGTAGATCTGGCCGTAGCCCGAGGCCGATGTCTGCACGATGCGCAGGCGGGGCAGCCAGCCGAGCTGGACGGCCTGGCGGGTCATCGAGAAGGCGCCGGTGATGATCGACTGGCTGGCGATGATGGTGGCAATCGTCGCCAGGACCACGAGCGGAATCAGCAGCGGCTCCGGGCAAAGACGGAAGAAGATGTTTCCGTCGGTTGGCGCGCCCGCCAGCACCATTGCCGCCTGGCCGGCATAGTTCAGCACCAGGGCCGGGAAGACGACGGAGGTCCAGGCAAGCCGGATCGGTCGCCGTCCGAAGTGCCCCATGTCGGCATAGAGTGCCTCCGCGCCGGTGACGCACAGGAACACGCCGCCCAGCAGCAGGAATGCCCGGCTGCCGCCCGACATCAGGAAATCGACGCCGTAGGCTGGATTCAACGCCAGCAGAACCGAAGGATGCTGAACGATTCCCGACAGCCCGAGCAGGGCGATGGTCGCAAACCACACCGCCATGAGCGGACCGAATAGACTGCCGATGCGTGCCGTGCCCTGGCGTTGCACGGCGAACAGGCCGAGCAGGATCACCACGGCTGCAGGCAGCACGTAGTGCTGCAGGTCGGGTGCGATGATGCTGGTTCCCTCGAGCGCCGACAGGACCGAGATCGCCGGGGTTATGGCCCCGTCGCCGTAGACCAGCGCGGCGCCGAACAGGCCGACGAGGATGATTACCGACCGGTTCCGCCGGCGGACCCCGAGAAGCGCCATCAGCGCCAGGATCCCGCCCTCGCCCTGGTTGTCGATGCTCATGGCGAGGCTGACGTACTTGACCGAGGTCACGAGAATCAGCGTCCACACGATCAGCGAGAGCGCCCCCAGCGTGACGGCCGGTGACGGATGATCGCTGGTCAGGTCGAGAACGGTCTTGAAGGTGTAGAGCGGGCTGGTTCCGATATCGCCGAACACGACGCCGAGCGCGGCCAGGCTCAACGCCCTCGAGCCGGTAACAGGGGCGCTGTGCTGCGCATTCTTGCCTGACGCCCCGGCAGCGCCGCCCTGTTGCTGAATGGTCTGGTCTCCCCCAATTGTCGATCCTACCTAGGTCAGGCACACGGTCGGCGGCAAGGACATCGGGACGATCGATGGGCTAGTCGGCGGCGTAATGAGCCGACTGCGTCACATATCCATGCGAGATGTCGGCAGCGAGCGCCATTCGATCGCGCAGCTTCGGATCGCCATGGCCGCCGCCGCCCGGGGTGCCGAGCGAGACCGTGTCGCCCTTGCGCAGCACGTACTGCTTCTTGGGATCGGTCTTCTCGCCGTTGATACGCAGCTCGCCCGGCGCGCCATCCTTGCCGCCTTCGATGCCGAAGGCGGGGAAGATCGTGCGTTCGGCGAGAAAGGAGACGGCGATCGGCGTTTCGCTGCGGCTCTCGATCAGTATCTCCTGCCCCAGCCCGCCGCGATGGCGACCGGCGCCGCCCGAATCGGGTCGCAGCCGCTTGTGATGGAACCTGAGCGGCGCGATGTGCTCGCTGATCTCGATCGAGGTCGACGAGACATTCGACGGCCACGACAGGCAGGTGATGCCATCGCCCCGCGTGTTGCCCCCCATGCCGCCGTTGTAGAAGAACATGTTGGCGTAGGGCTTGCCCCCTCCCCGGCCATCATCGCGCACGCCCGACTGGTTCATGCCCCACATCGGCGATCCGCAGGCGGCCATGACGCGCTCCGGCACGATCTGGCCGAGACAGCCGAACACCAGCATCGGCACGTAGTGGCCGATCAGCATGCGCGAGCCGCCGGGCGCGGGGAATTGCGGATTGACGATCGAGCCTTCCGGAGCCTCGAGCCTGATCGGCCGCCAGGCGCCCTCGTTGTTGGGCAGGTTGGGGCTGGTACACACCTTGACCCCGTACATCGCCATGGCGTTGGTGTAGCAGAGCGCACAATTGATGGCGCGATCGACCTGGCCGTCGGTGCCGGCGAAATCCATCTCGATCTCGTCGCCCCTGATGGTGAGCGCCAGCTTCATGGTGATGGGCGTCTCCATCAGCCCATCGGTCTTGAGCTCGCTGTGGTAGGTGCCGTCGGGCAATTCACGGATCGCCGCGCGCATCGCCGTCTCGCAGCGGCCCTGGATCTCGCGCGCCAGGTCGGTCAGGTCGGGCAGCCCGTAGCTTTCCATCAACACCCGCAGGCGGTCTTCCATCAGGTCGAGCGCCACCACCTGCGCCCACAGGTCGCCCATCGTCTGGTCGGGCGTGCGCACGTTCTTGCGGATGATGGCGACCAGCGTCTCGTCGGTCTTGCCGGCGGCGATCATCTTCATCGGCGGGATCTGCAGGCCCTCCTCGAAAACCTCGCGCGGCTCGGGGCTCCTGATCTTGCCGCCGATGTCGGGCGCGTGCGCGGTGGTGGCGCTGAAGGCGACCAGCCGGCCGTCGCGGAAGATCGGCTTGGCGAGCGTGATATCGGGAAGATGGCCGGTGCCGAGCCAGATGTCGTTGGTGATCAGCACGTCGCCCGGCGCAAGCTGCTCCGGCGGGAAGAAGCGCAGGAAGTGCTTCACCGTCTCGGGCAGGGTGCCGATGAAGCTCGGGATGCTCTCGCTCGCCTGGACCAGCGACTGGCCCGTCGCGTCGGTGATGACGCAGGAAAAGTCGTAGCTCTCGCGCACCAGGGTCGAGAAGCTGGTGCGCACCATGGCTGCCGCCGCCTCGTCGACCATTGAGATCAGGCGGCGCCACAACAGCTCAAGCTCGATCGGATCGAACGTACGGGTCATCAGCCAACCTCCGCCAGGATGGAACCGTCGGCCAGCAGGCGCGCCGTGGCGCCCGGGCCGACGATGAAGGTGCTTTCGTCCTCCTCGAACACCGCGGGCCCGTCGATCGAGGTACCGGGCTCGAGAGCGTAGCGATCCCACACGCGCGTCGGCAGCGTCGCGCCGGCATCGGGGAAGAATACCGGCCGCGTGCCCTTGAGCGCGGCGGTCGCAGGATGACGCGGCAACGCAAGCGCACCGCCACTGCCCGGCATCGCCGCGCTGACCGACAGCCGCAAGGCCACGAACTGGATTGCCGCCCCGGGTGGCGTGCGGGCGAACAGCGCCTTGTAGGCGGCCTCGAACGCCGCCTTCACCCCGGCCTCGTCGAGCGTGCGCGGCAAGGCGATGGTGATCTCGCTGCCCTGCCCGACATAGCGCATGTCGGCGAGCTGCTGCACGGCGCGGCTCTCGATCTCGGCGCCGGTGAGACGCAGGATGTCGAGCGACTCCTTCTCGAGGCCATCGAACACCCGACGGGCAGCCGTGAAGTCGGCGCCACTCAGGGGCATGCTGAAGCTCGCCACCCGGTCGACCCGTGCCGGCGCCATCAGCATGCCGATGGTGCTGCCCGCGCCGGCGCCCGGCGGACAGACGACGCGCTTGACGCCGAGCTTGCGCGCAACGTGCCAGGCGTGGACCGGCCCGGCACCACCGGTCGCCAGCAAGGCGTACTCGGAGGGAATGCGGCCGCGCTCCGCGATGGCCACGCGCGCCGCTCCCGCCATGTTCTCGTTGACGACGTCGTGCACGCCGAAAGCCGCTCGCGCCGGTGCGACCGCCAGTGCCTCTGCGAGGCGGTCGAAGGCCAAGTCCGTGGCGCTGCGATCGATGCGCATGGCGCCGCCCAGAAAAAAGTCGGCATCGAGGTAGCCCAGCGCGAGATCGGCATCCGTGACGGTCGCCTCCGTCCCGCCACGCCCGTAGCAGGCAGGCCCGGGCTGCGCGCCACTGCTCTCGGGCCCGACATGAAGCGTGCCGAGCTCCGACTTGCGCGCGATCGAGCCGCCGCCGGCCCCGATCTCGATCAGCTCGACCGTGGCGATCTGGATCGGCAGCCCGGAGCCGCGCAGGAAGCGCTTCTCGCGCGCCGCCTCGAAGCCGTAGGCGACCAGCGGCTCGCCGCCGTCGACCAGCGCCAGCTTGGCCGTGGTACCGCCCATGTCGAAGGCGAGCACACGCTCGAGACCGGCATTGCGGCCGAACCAGGCGCCGGCCAGGGCGCCGGCCGCCGGACCGCTCTCGAGAAGCTGCACCGGCGCGCGCTTGGCCTCGCTGACGTGGGTCAGCCCGCCGTTCGACAGCATGAGGAACAGGCCGCCGGGAATGCCCTCCGCGCGCAGCGCCTGCTCCAGCCGCTCAAGATAGATCTCGGCCAGCGGGCGGACATAGGCGTTGGCCACCGTCGTGCTGGCGCGCAGGTATTCGCGCATCTCCGGCGCGATGTCGGAGGACAGCGAGATCGACAGGTTCTGGAAGCGCTCGGCGATGGCCGCCCCGATCTCCCGCTCGTGCGCCGGGTTGGCGTAGGCGTGCAGGAAGCAGACGGCGAGGCTCTCGACCCCCTGCTCGACCAGCTCGGCGACCTCGCCGAGCGCCGCCGCGGTGTCGAGCGCGATCTCGACGCTGCCGTCGGGCGCCAGCCGCTCCCGCGCCTCGCGCCGCCACGGCCGCGCCACCAGCGGCTTGGGCATCTCGATGAAGAGATCGTAGAGCTCGTACTTGCGCTCGCGCCCGATCTCGAGCACGTCGCGAAAGCCTGCGGTGGTGAGCAACCCCGTCCGGGCGCCCTTGCGCTCGATCAGGGCGTTGGTGAACAGCGTCGTCGCGTGCACGACCCGGCCGATCTCGCTGGCGCCGACGCCAGCTTTCTCCAGGACCCTGCGCGTTCCGGCGATGGCGCCGCGCGCCGGGTCGTCCGGCGTCGTGCTCTCCTTCCAGATGACCGCGCGGCCGCTGCGCGGATCGTGGATGACCAGGTCGGTGAAGGTGCCCCCGATGTCGATACCGAGGGAAAGCGGTGCAGTGCTCATTCGGCGCGGATATTGCCCTGCTTGACCACCTTGGCCCAGCGCTCGCGGTCGCTCTTGATCAGCGCCTCGAAGGCCGCGCCGTCCTGGCCGAGCGCCACCATGCCGCGCTGGGCAAGGGCATCGGCATTGGCCGGATCGCCGATCGCCTCGAGGAAGAGCTTCGCCAGGCCGGTCCTGATGTCGGCGGGCAGGCCGGCAGGCCCGACCAGCCCGAACCAGTTGTTGATGTCGAGCGCAGCGATCTCCTGGGTGAGCAGCGGCAGATCGGGCGCCATCGGGTTGGGCCGGCTCGAGGCCAGCGCAAGGGCGCGCACGGTGCCGCCCTTCGCCTGACCGATGACCTCCGAGATGTTGCCAAAGAACAGGTCGACCTGACCTGCAGCGACGTCGGCAATCGCCGGAGCACCTCCACGGTAAGGCACATGGATGAGCTTGAGGCCGCCCGCTTCGGCAGCCAGGAACTCGGCGGCGAGCTGGTTGGTCGAGCCGAGCCCGGTCGAGGCGTAGCTCACCTTGCCGGGATTGGCCCGGGCGTAGGCGATCAGCTCGGGAAGGGTCTTGAACGGCGCGTTCATGCGCACGATCAGCACCATCGGTACACCGACCAGGTTGCAGATCGGCACCAGATCGCGATCGAGGTCGAGCGGGATCTGCGAGCCCGGCACGACCGGCCCCACTGCGAGCTGCCCCATGATGCCGATGCCGACGGTGTAGCCATCCGGCGCTGCCTGGGCGACCGCCTTGAGGGCAATGAAACCGCCGGCGCCGGTCTTGTTGTCGACGATCACTGGGTAACCCAGCCGCTTCTGAATGGTCTCCGCCGCCATGCGGGCGGCGATGTCGGCCGTTCCACCCGGTGCATAGCCGACCAGGATCCTGATAGGCTGCTTCGGTGTCCATTGGGCGCGCGCTGGCGCTGCTCCGAGGATCAGGGGAACGGCGAGCAGGCTTCGGCGCAACATGGTCATGGGCACTCCTTGGTGATCGACCGGCCAGCAATTCGCATACCGTAGCACCGGGATGGCCGGGCTGCGCAGCCCGGGCGCCTCCGGAACGGGCAAGCCGCGATGCAGGGCAGTCAGGCGCACTTGGCGCTTGACGGATGACCGCGGCGTTACCCACGATCGCATGAACGACGACAAGATCGCCGGCACGGCGAGCTCAGGGAGGAAGACGATGCTTAGACCGAGATCCAGCAGATTGTTACCGGCGATCGCCTCGCTGATGGCTGCAGCCTTCGTTTCGGGTCGCGCGGCGCAGGCCGACGACCTGACGATGGGCAACGTCAACCCGCCCAAGCATGGCACCTCGCTCGCCACCCAGCAGTTCATCGACAAGGTGGCCGAGCTGTCGGGCGGCAAGATCAAGATCGTCCACCATCATTCCGGAGCGCTCGGCGGCGAGCGCGAGGTGGTGCAGCAGATCCAGCTTGGCGCCGTAACGTTCGGGCCGATCACCACCGCGCCGCTGTCGACTGCGGTGCCCGAGATGTCGGTGTTCCAGCTGCCCTACATTTTCCGCGACTACGATCACGTCTTCAAGGCGCTCGACGGCAGTCCTGTCCTGACCGACTACTACACCGCCGTGCTCGACAAGAAGGGCCTGAAGCTGGTCGGCTTCATCGCCGCCGGCTATCGCGGCATCTACGGCCACTATCCGATCAATGGCATCGCCGACATCAAGGGCAAGAAGGTGCGGGTGCAGGAGGACAAGATCCTGGTCGCCACTTTCAAGGCGCTCGGCATGATCTCGACGCCGATCGCCTTCCCCGAGGTGGCGACGGCGCTGCAGACCAAGGTGATCGACTTCGCCGAGGGCGGCGTCAACACCTTCTACCACAACAAGTTCTACGACATCGTGAAGTACGTGGCCGACGTCCGCCATACCCACCAGGCGGTGGCGCTCATCATGTCGAAAGCGGCATGGTCCAAGCTCGATCCGGCCGGGCAGAAGGCGGTGATGGATGCATGGGTCCACGCCCGCGACTTCAACCGAAAGTTCATCCTCGACGAGGACAAGGACATCCAGAACCAGGTCAAGGCCAAGGGCGTGACCATCACCAAGCCCGATGCCGCGCCGTTCCTCAAGGCCACCGAAGGCGTCTACAACGACTTCTACGCCACGCCGGCCGGCAAGGACGCCAAGAAGATGGTCGACTACATCCAGAGCGTGAAGTAGCGATCGGCCGGCAGCGTGGCCAGCCCGCCCCAGCAAGACCCGGAGGACGCCCCCAGGGCGCCCTCGACGGGGGCACGGCTCTATGACGGGTTGGCCTATCTCGGCGGGCTGATCCTCGCCGTCATGACGGCGGCGGTCTTCTTGCAGGTCGTCCTGCGTTACCTCGGTCTCGTCGGCATCGACGGCCTCGAGGAGGTCCCTCGTTTCCTCTTCGTCTGGCTCGTGATGATCGGTGCGGCGGCGGCAATGTGGCGGCACGAGCACACCGTGCTCGACTATTTCCTCAACCGGTTCGGCCCCCTTGGACGGTCTCTGATCTCGATCGCCACCAACGGCCTGGGAATCTGGCTGTTCGCTTACCTGATCTACCTGAGCCTCACGCTCGTGCCGAACGCCGGCCTGCAGACCAGCGCTGGCCTCGGCCTCACGCTCGACTGGGTGTTCCTCTCCATCCCGGTCGGCTCGGCGTTGATCATCGCGCCGATGCTGCGCAACATCTACTTCGACGCGAAAAGGCTATGGCGGAAACTCTCCTGATCGCCTTCGTCGTCTGCATCCTGATCGGCGTGCCGATCAGCATCGCCATGGGCGTCGGCGCGCTGACGGCAGCGATGCTCTACCCGGCGCTCAACCCCATCATCATCCCGACCCGCTTCGTCGGCCTGCTGAGCGACTCCTACCTGCTGCTGTCGGCGCCGCTGTTCATCCTGGCCGGCAACATCGCTGCCCGTGGCGGCGTGGCCCGCGTCCTGATCGACCTTGCGACAGTCCTTGTCGGCCGCTTCCGCGGCGGCTTGGCGTACGTCAACGTGCTCGACAGCATGTTCTTCGGCGGCATCTCGGGCTCTGCCGTGGCCGACGTATCGGCGCTGGGCACGTTCCTGGTGCCGCAGATGGTGCGCAAGGGCTACGACAAGGACTTCGCGACTGCGCTCACCATATCGACCGCGGTCGTCGCCCCCATCATCCCGCCGTCGATCATCGCCGTGATCTACGCCTGGATGGCCGACGAGTCGGTGGCCGCGATGTTCGCCGCCGGCGTGATTCCAGGCATCCTGATCAGCATCGGCATGGCGGTGCCGGTGTTCTTCATCGCCCGCAAGCGCAACTACCCCAAGGAGCCGCCCCCCACCCTGCCCCAGTTCTGGCTCGCGCTGCGCAACGCCCTGCCAGCGCTGCTGATTCCCGCCATCATCATGGGCGGCATCCTGTTCGGGCTGTTCACCCCGACCGAGGCCGCCGCAGTTGCGGTGGTCTATGCCCTCGTGGTGCCTCCGATTTTCTACCGCGAGCCGGCGCTGCGCGAGCTGCCGAAGATATTTGCCGACAGTGCCCGGCTGTCGGGCGTGATCGGCCTGATCATCGGCTTCGTCGGCGCTTTCGGTTGGGTTCTCACCTATTCCAAGTTCCCCTTCATGGTGGCGAGCGCGATCGCGGCGATGTCGCCGGCATGGTGGGTGTTCATCATACTCGTCATCCTGCTCTACATCGTCCTCGGTACGTTCCTGACGCCGTCCGAGATCATTCTCGTCACCGTCCCGGTGCTGCTGCCGGTGGCCACCGCGGTCGGCGTCCATCCCATCCATTTCGGCATGGTCTGCGTGATCGCCTCGGCGATCGGCCACATCACGCCGCCGGTCGGGCTCTGCCTGTTTGTCGGCATGGCAATCAGCGGCCTGCCGATGGAAAAGCTGGTCAAGCCGCTCCTGCCTTTCCTGGCGGCGATCGTCGTCACGCTGTTCCTGATCGCCTTCATGCCGGGCCTCGTGCTGTTCCTGCCGCGCGTTCTCGGTTTCACGCAGTGACCCGGCCGGCTTGAACCGGCGGCAACTTGCGCTAGTTTCCGCGCCGCATGCCGCTCGCCCATCCCGCTCCCGACGTCTGGACCCTGATCGCCGACATTGCCGACAGAACGCCGTCGGCAGCCGCCTTCATTCACGGAGAGCGCTCGCTGAGCTTCGCCGAACTGGTCGACAGCTCGAGACGCGTGGCGCAGGGCCTGGCCGATCTCGGCATCGGCCCGGGCGATCGTGTCGCGCTGTGGCTGCCCAACATCCTGGCGTATCCCATCGTCTATTTTGCCTGCGCCCGGCTCGGCGCCATTGCCGTCGCCGTCAACACGCGCTACCGGGCCGTCGAGGTCGCCGACATCGTCGGACGCTCGGGCGCCAAGGTCCTGGCCTGCGCTCCGTCCTTCCGCTGCATCGATTTCCTCTCGATCCTGGCCGACATCGACCCGGCTGCGCTCGCAGGCCTGACTGCCCTGGTGACGGTCGGGGACGAGGCGCCGTCGATCCCGAGAGCCATCGAGAAGCTGCGGCGCGTGCCCTTCGATCGCCTGCTGTCGCGCCCGCCGCTTGCCGCAAACCACGCGAGGGCCAACGCGCCCTGCAATATTTTCACCACCTCGGGCACCACCAGCGCCCCGAAGTTCGTGCTGCATCGTCAGGGAGCGATCGCCGGCCATGCCCAGCAGGTGGCCCGCGTCTTCGGCTTTGCCGCGCCGGAGACGGTGACGCTGTCGATCCTGCCGCTCTGCGGCGTCTTCGGTTTCGACCAGACCATGGCAACGCTCGCCGCAGGCAAGCCCTGTGTGCTGGTCGAGTCCTACGAGATCGACGAGCTGGCGAGGCTGGTCGCCCACCATAAGCCGACTACCCTGTTCGGCAGCGACGATCTCTACGCCCGCCTGCTCGACGAGATTCCCGGCGAGCAGCCGATGCCGTCGGTGAAGTGGGCCGGCTATGCCTCGTTCAATGCCGCGCTGGGCGACCTGCCCGAGCGGGCGGAGAAGCGCGGGCTACTGCTCTGCGGGCTCTACGGCATGAGCGAGGTCCAGGCCCTCTATGCCCGCCAGCCGGTCGACTCGGCCGTCGGCCGGCGCAAGATCGGCGGCGGCGTGGTGGTCTCGCCCCTTGCCCATGTCCGTGTGCGCGATCCGGAAAACGGCAGGTTGCTGGGCGTCGGCGAGCCCGGCGAGCTCGAATGCGCCGGCCCGTCGCTGATGGTGGGCTACTACGGCAACGACGCGGCAACCGAGGCGGCGCTCACGGCCGACGGCTACGTCCGAACCGGCGATCTCGCCGAGCTCGATCCCTACGGTGGCTTCACCTTCCTGAGCCGCATGGGCGACGTGCTCCGGCTGTCGGGCTTCCTGGTCAATCCCCAGGAGATCGAGACCCACATCCAGAAGCTCGACGGTATCGCCAACTGCCAGACCATCGCCGTCGCCCGGCCCGAGGGCGTGCGCGCCGTGTCGTTCGTCATCCTCGATTCCGGCACGCCGTTCAACGAGGCGGCGATCATCGCCCACTGCCGGCGTGGCCTCGCCAACTACAAGGTGCCGCTGCGCGTGCTCGCCATCGACGATTTCCCAAAGACTCCCTCGCCTAACGGCTTCAAGATTCAGCGCAACAAGCTGCGCGAGCTCGCCGAGGCCGAGTTGCACCGCTCGTGATCTTCCGATGGAGAATTCCGGCCGGTGTACCCTACCGGCTGGGAGCAGCGACACTGGATACGGGCTGCAATTCTCCCAGCAACTGCAGGGCCGCCTTCAAGTCCGGCGCGTCGAACCCTTCGCCAACCAACCATAGATATTCTCGAGCAGCAGCCGGGCCTCGGCTGCCTTGCCCTGGCGTTGCCATAGCCGAGCCAGCCTGATCGACGCGCGAAGCTCCAGCGACTTTGCGTGCTGGCCGCGGGCGATCTCGATCGCCTTCGTGAGCAGCGCCTCGGATTGGGGGGAACTCTTGTCGGACTCGGCAACGCCCTCTGCCGGACCGACCCGGCCCAGGAGCTCCCCATGGACCCGATGCAGCTCGGCACTCCAAAATCCTTCCCCTGTCCGAACGGTCTCGGCATGGGCCTCCGACAGAGCTGCTATGCCCAATTCCGGCTGATTGGCCGCGTCATAGGCCTCGGCCAGCAACCCGAGGAAATGGGGTCGCTGAAGCTCGTGGCCTGTCGCCCGCCAATCAGCCAGGCCCCTTCGTATCTTGCTCACCCCTTCCGATCCGTACCCCTCCCTCGCGAGCGCCCAGCCTTCCACGACGGTCCCCATGCTGAGCCAGATTGGAAATCCCTCCCGGGTGGAAATGTCCACCACTCGAGCCGCCAGCTCGCGGGCCAGTGCCGGCTCTCCGCGGTAGTGATGAAGTTGAGCCAGGCCCTGCAGGGCGAAGGTGATGCTGAATGGCTGCGACACCGTTTGTGCCAGCTCCAATCCGGCTCGAGCCCGCCTCAGCGCCTGGTCGGGATACCCCAGGAACCAAAGGGTCCAGGCGCCGAAGATCGAGCAGGCTACGCCCGTAAAGATGAATATGAGACCGATCCTGATCCGCGTCGTAGAGCCCGCTGCCGCGCTCGAGATGCGAGCGGGCAGCGGTAAAGTCCCCGAGCCAGAAGAGGTTGTCCCCCAGGACATTGTGCGCAATGAGGAGCGCACTCGAGTCCTTGGCCTGGGTCGCCGTGGCGAGCAGCCTCTCGGCGATCGCCAGCGACGATCGACACTCGGCGCGCAGCTCGTGATACTCCCAAAGCCCACGCAAGATCGGTTTGAGGTCACCGGCCTCGCCCGCACTTTGACACAGCTCCAGAGCGCGCGAGTATGCCGCGCCCACCTCCGGGGCCGCGAAGCCGCGAATGGCGCGCAGCGGTACGGCGATGGCGATCTGCAACGCGAGCTCGCGCCGCAGGTTCTCGGCGGTCTCGGGCAACGAGCGGCAGAGATCCAGTGCTCGCGTCAGGTGATTGATCGCTTCGAGATTTGCCGAGCGATCGACCGACCGCCGGCCGGCGTTCTGCCAGTACGGGATGGCGCGTTCGGCCAGACCCGCTTCCGTGAAGTGGTGCGCCAGCAACTCGGGTTGTGTCTCGACGGTCTCGGGAAGGCGAGTCTCGATCGTCTTGCCGATGCGCTCGTGATACCGCTGGCGCGTGCTCTTGAGCAACGATTGATAGGCCGCATCCTGGATGAGCGCATGCTTGAAGAGGTAGTGTGCCTGCGGCGGCCGGCCGCGCTGGTAGACGAGGCCGCTGTCGACGAGCTGGGCGAGCGCCCTTTGCAGCCTGTCGACATCGAGCGACGATGCTGCTGCTGCGACAAGGTCGTACTCGAACTCGCGCCCGAGGACAGCGGCGATCTGGGCAAGCTCCTTGGCATCGCCCAGGCGATCGAGCCGGGCCATGAGCAGATCCTGCAGCGATGCCGGGATGGCCATTGCGTCGCCGGACGAGGCAGCGCGCGACTGCCGCGCCCGGAGGGCCGCTCCGTCGTCCCACGCGCGACTTTCAATGACGTCCTTGGTCATTTCCTCCACGAACAACGGCACACCGTCGGTCCTGCGTGCGACTTGCATGACCATGTCGGCCGGCAGATCGCAACCGGCGGCGATGACTTTCACCATTTCCTGGACTTGCGCGTGCGCCAGGCGGTTGAGCTTCAGCTGGGTGACGTGCGCAAACATCGGCCATGGCGGACGGAAGTCAGGCCGGAAGGTCGAAACGAGCAGCAGGCGTCTCTCCTCGATCCGCTCGACGATCAGACCCAAAAGATCCAGTGTCGACGGATCGACCCAATGCAGGTCCTCGACAATCATCGGCAGCGGCTCGCGATGTGCCCATTGCTCGAGCCATGCGATGACGATCTCGAACGTCCTTTGCTTCAGCCGTTCCGGTTCCAGGTCCAACGGCGGATAGCGCGCTGGCAGGGGCAGCGACAGAAGGGTCGCAAAGATCGGCACGCACTCGCCCAGCGGCAAGCCCGCCGCCCCCAGCATCTGCTCGAGCTTCAGCAGCCTGCTGTCGACGATCTCGTCGCCTTTGAACCCCAGCAACCGCCGGCAGTGCTCGATCACGGGGAAGAACGCGCTGCTCTGATGATAGGGTGAGCAGCGCCACTCGATCAGTGCCGGTGCCTCGCCGGCGACCCGTTGTTCCAGTGCTCGCATCAGGCGCGACTTACCGATGCCCGCTTCGCCTTCGATCAGCACAGCCTGACCCTGTCCCTGCAGAACCTGTTCCCAGCGCCGCTGCAGAGCCGCCATTTCCTCGGTGCGGCCGATCATTGGCGTCAGGGCGCCCCCGCCCCTCGCCTCGAATCGATCATGGACGGCTCGCTCCTCGCCGACCTCGTAGGCTCGCACAGGCCGGGCGAATCCCTTCAGCGCAATCGCACCGAGATCTTCGAGCTCGAAGTGGCCAGCGACCAGCCGCTGGGTCGCAGCGCTTATGACGACCTTGCCCGGTGATGCCAGCCCTTGCAGCCGGGCCGCGAGGTTCGGCGCCTCGCCACTGATCGCGCTGGACTGCCTTCCGGACGCACTCTCGAGACTGCCCACGACGACGGGGCCGGACGTTGCGCCGGCGCGCGCCGCCAGTCGCGCGCCGTCGGGCGATTCGATATTGCCGACTGCGGCGGTTGCCGCCAGCGCCGCGCGCACGGCTTGCACCGCTTGGCCTTCGAATGCCTTCGGCCAGCCGAAGTACGCGACGATGCCGTCTCCGATGACGCTCGCGACGTGGCCTTGATGGCAGACGACGGCCGCAGCCACTGCGTCTTGATAGCGCTGCAGCAAGGCGCGCAGATCCTCCGGGTCGAGGCGGCCGGAAAGCTCGGTCGAGCCTACCAGGTCTACGAACAGGATTGTCAGGTTGCGCCGTTCCGCCTCGCGCGCGCCAGCCCCGTGCGTCTCGGCGGCCGCGTCGCCGTGCTTGGTGGAACTGCCTTCGAAGCGAGCGAGCCCGGCCGCGGCATTGAGCAGGAGTCGCCGATGTCCGACCGAGGCAACGCCGAGCTCCTTGAGGTCGTCGGCGGTCAGCTCGGCCAGGGTCCGCTCGTCGACATGGTTGTCGACGAAGGCCTTCGCGTACGCTCCCAATCCCAGCTCATCCAGCCACCGGCGGATATCGAACGCCATGCAGTCTCCCATCCGAGCATGACAGCGGAAGCTCGACCTTGCTCGCGCTGCACTTTCGCCTGCGGTTCATTGCCGCCACATCGAGACCAGGACCCGACGCGACGTCTGCGGCGGCCCGTAAGGATCACCCCCCGAGCTGCTTGCTGGCGATCGCCGCGCCTTGCGCCAGGGCCTCGAGCTTGGCCCAGGCGATGTCCCGATGGACGCGGCCGCCGAGGCCGCAATCGGTCGAGGCGATGACGCGCTCGCGGCCGACAAGGCTGGCGAAGCGGCCGATGCGCTCGGCGACCAGCTCGGGGTGCTCGACCACGTTGGTGGCGTGGCTCACGACGCCGGGCAGGATCAGCTTGTCGTCGGGCAGCCTGGTGTCCTTCCACACTGCCCATTCGTGCTCGTGCCGCACGTTGCCGGCCTCGAAGGAGTATGCGCCTGCGTTGATCTCGAGCATCAGGCTCACGATCTCCCGCATCGGGATGTCGGTCGTGTGCGGGCCGTGCCAGCTGCCCCAGCAGAGATGGAAGCGGATGCGATCCTGCGGCAGGCCACGCAGCGCGTGGTTAAGCGCCTCGATCTTCGGCCGGGTGAACTTGCGGTACTCCTCGGCGGTCGGCTCCGGGTTGATCTGATCGAAATTCTCGGCGATCGCCGGGTCGTCGATCTGCAGCACCAGGCCGGCATCGATGATCGCCTTGTACTCCTCGCGCATGGCGTCGGCACAGGCAAAGACGAACTCGTC
>JALHMO010000024.1 GCA_022844015.1 Reyranella sp.
CGCCGCATCGCCGGGCTCCAGGTCGCGGGTGGCCTCGCTCTCCAGCATGGCGCCGGCAAGCGCGCCCAGCCGGCCGACCGCGCGTCGCGCATCCGGATCGAGCGCGACATGCAGGGCCACCGCCAGCTCGGGGCCGGCCGCCAGCGTGCCGGCGGCATAGTCCAGCAGCAGCTCGTCCGGGGCCGGGTGGCGGCTACTCATAACGCGTCCTTCTCCAGTGCCTGGCGCAATCGCCCGAGGGCCATGCGAATGCGCGACTTCACGGTGCCGAGCGGCAGCTTCAGCTCGTCGGCGATCGCGGTGTGCGACTTGTCCTCGAAGAAGGCCTTCTGGACGACCACCAATTGATCCGCCGACAGGGTGCGCAGCAGCTCCTGCATCCGAATATACGTCTGGCCGGCAAGAACGGATTTGTCGGCATCGTCGTCGGCGGGAGCGAAGACCGTCAGCCAATCCTCGGTTTCTATGGCCGGCTTGCCGGTGCGGCGCAACAGGTCGATCCGCTTGTTGCGGGCGATGGTGTAGATCCAGGTCGCGGGGGAGGCGCGGCTGCGATCGAAGCTGGCGGCCTTGCGCCACACCACGATCAGCGCCTCCTGCGCCACTTCCTGCGCGGCGTCGGCATCGGCGCCGCCGCGCATCAGGAAAGCCTTCACCCTGGGCGCGAAGTGCCGGAACAGCGCGGCGAAGGCGGCGCGATCCTGGCGGGCCGCGATGGCCTCGATCAGGTCGGCCGCTTCCTCGGGCGACAGCATCGCCGCCTCGACGGTTCGTCAGGCCCGGGCGAGGGTCGGCGGCTGGGCGCCGAGATCCCAGAACAGCCCGGTCATCAGCCTGAGCCCCTCGCGCGCAACCGGCGCCAGCAGGTGCTCGTTCGGCGCATGCTGCGAGCAGGCGGCGTAGGAATGCGGCACCCACACGGTGGGCAGGCCGAGGATGTCGGTGAACACCTCGTTGGGCAGCGAGCCGCCGAGATTGGGCAGCATGTTGGGCTTCTGGCCGACCGTCCTCTCGATCGAGCCGGCGGCGAACCGGGCCCACGGGTTCTCCGGGTCGAGGCGCGTCGCGTTCATGATCACGTCGCGCGCCGCCTCGAGCTCGATGTCCTGGTAGCCGTGGCGGTCGAGATGGCGGCGCAGCGCCGGCAGGATGTCGTGCGGATCGGTGCCGACGACGAAGCGGAGCTGGCAGTAGGCGATGGCCGAGGGCGGGATGGCGTTGACCGGCCGGTCGGGATTGCCGGTCTTGAACGCCAGCACCTCGAAGCTGTTCCAGCCGAACACCCGCTCGACCGGGGTCAGCTGCTCCTCGCCCCAGTCCGGGTCGATGGCGGGCGCGCCCTCGCCGGCATCGATATGCGCGTCGGCGAGTGCCGCGCGCACCGAGTTGGTGAGCGTGGTCGGCCGCCATTCCGGCACCTTTATCTGGCCGCGCCGGTCGGTGATGGTGGCCAGCGCGTGCGCCAGCACGATGCCGGGGTTGGAGAGCAGCCCGCCCCAGTTGCCCGAATGGTGCCCGCCCTCGCGATAGGCGAGCTTCAGGTTGAAGTTCATGGTGCCGCGCGTGCCGCCGAAGATGGTCGGCCGACGGTGATCGAGGCGCGGGCCATCGGAGCCGATCAGCGCATCGGCCTTGAGCGCCGCCTTGTTGGCCTTGCAGAAATCGGCGAGGCCCGGCGAGCCGGTCTCCTCGCCGGTCTCGATCAGGACGGTCGAGTTGAAGCCGAGCGCGCCACGCTCCCCCAGCACGCACGCAAGTGCGGCGATGTTGATCGTGTGCTGGCCCTTGTTGTCGGCCGTGCCACGGCCGTACATGCGGTCGCCTTCGATGACGATCTTCCATGGCGACAGGCCGGCCCGCCACTGGTCGTCCTGGCCGCGGATCACGTCGCCGTGGCCGTAGGTCAGCACGGTCGGCTTGGCCGGATCCTCGACGCGGCGGGCGATCAGGAATGGCCCGTACTCGGCGCGCGGGTTGGGCAGCACGGTGCACTCGTAGCCGAGCTTCTGCAGCGACTCGGTCATCTCGCCCGAGACGTACTGCTGCAGGGCGGGCATGGAGTCCGTCTCCTGGCTGGTTGTCGGGATGGCCACCCGCCGCTGCAGCTCGGCCAGGAAGCCGCCCTCGTCGAAGTATTTTTCCGCGCGCGCGATGGCGCCGTCCCGGGTACCGCTGGTCATCATTCCTGTCCTGTTCACGCCATGGGCTGGCAGACTAGCACCGTTACGACCGCGACAGGGCGCCCGCCACGAACGCCACCGCGAGGGCCAGGGCGCCGAGCCAGGCCCCGCCAGGGTTGGCGGCAGCGCGGGACGACAGGCGCACGATCGACTGGCACCAGGCGGGCTTGCCGTGGATCCACACTGCCGTCAGCAGGCCCGCCACGCAGCCGATCAGGATGGCATAGGAGACGTGCGTCAAGGCGACGCTCCAGTCGTGCTGATGGGCGGCCCATCGCGAGAACGCCGTTGCGACGGCGACCACGGCGAACATCGTCGCCATCGGCAGGAGCACCGGCGACAGCACGATCGGCTGGCGTTGCGGCCCCTCGGTCTGCAGCGCCGCCGCCGTCATGAACGCCATGAAGCCGCCCGAGCACAGGAGCAGGAACGCCAATCCCACGCTCACAGCCCGCCTCCCCTGGCCGTCGGAAACATCTCAAATCCCTCCCCGGTCATCGGCCGGGGCACTTGCCATGCCATTGCCGTCATCGCCGCCCAAACCTGCCTGCCCAACCGGCCGATGTTTAGCGTCCATCGGGCCCGCGGCATAGGGGGCTTCCGGTCGCTGGCGCGGGTGGTCGAAACGCAGGCAAGATGATGCTTTCCGGGAGGGCAGGATGCTGACATCAGGGCGCGTCGTTTTCACCGACATGGAAGAGGTCCACTACGGCAAGCCGGCCGACCAGTCGGTGGCGGCGCTGGTCGAGAGCTATGGCGCCGAGCGGGTGTTCGTGATGGCCAGCGGCACGCTCGATCGCGAGACCGACGAGGTCGAGAAGGTTCGCCGCGCGCTCGGCAACAAGTGCGTCGGCACCTTCGCCAGCATGCCGGCGCATTCGCCGCGCTCGGCGGTGATCGCCGCCACCCGGCAGGCGCGCGAGGCCAGGGCCGACCTGATCGTCACCGTGGGCGGAGGCTCGATCACCGACGGGGCCAAGGCGGTCCAGCTGTGCCTCGCCAACGGCATCGACAGCGTCGAGGAGATGGACAGGATCCGCGCCGCCGACGTCAAGGCGCCGACGGTGCGCCAGATCTCGATCCCGACCACGCTGTCGGCCGGCGAGTTTTCCGGCATTGCCGGCGTCACCAACGAGGCGACCAGAATCAAGGAGCTGTTCCGGCACCCCCTGACGATCCCGCGCGCGGTAATCCTCGACCCCGAGGTGACGCGACACACGCCGATGTGGCTCTTCCTGTCGACCGGCATCCGCGCCGTCGATCACTGCGTCGAGGGCGTGTGCTCCAACGAATCGACCGAGTTCACCAACGCCTCGGCCCTGCACGGGCTGTCGATGCTGGCACGCGGCCTGCCGCGGGTGCTCGCCGATCCGAAGGACATGAAGGCGCGGCTCGATTGCCAGATCGGCTCGTGGCTGTCGATGGGCGGCCTGGCGGCTGGCGTGCCGATGGGCGCGAGCCACGGCATCGGCTACGTGCTGGGCGCGGTGTTCGACGTGCCGCACGGCCACACCTCGTGCATCATGCTGCCGTGGGTGATGCGCTGGAACAAGCCGGCCAATGCCGACAAGCAGGCCGCGGTCGCCGCCGCGATGGGCCATCCCGGCGAGGATGCCGGCGACGTGCTCGACCGGTTCATCGCCGGCCTCGGCATGCCGCGCACGCTCGGCGCGGTGAAGATCGGGCGCGAGCATTTCGAGCGCATCGCCAAGCAGGCGATGGGCACGCCCTGGGTGCCGCGCAATCCCCGACCCATCCACGGGCCGGCCGAGGTCCAGGAGATCCTGAACCTCGCCGCCTGAGACCCGATAGAAGGACCGATCGATGACCACCAGCATCGTGCCCGCCAACACGCCGTTCAGTTACAACCTCGGCATCGACTACGAGACCTGGGAGAACGGGCGTACCGGGCGCAGCATCAGCGCCGACCTCGACCAGATCGGCCAGTACTTCAAGCTGGTGCGGACCTATCACGATGCGGCTGTCGGCGTTCCGCCGGGCAGCGCGCCGGTCATCGATCCGACACAGGCCGCGGCGATCAGCTACATCGTCGGCCAGCCCGGCATGCAGCTCGTCATGGGCACCAACAACAATGCGGTGGCAGACGGCGGGTTCACCACGCCGTTCACGCCCGGCCTGATGACCAGCTCGACCTACACCGACCAGTGGGTGCAGATGGTGATCGGTGCCTTCGGTAGCGTCGACAAGGTCAAGGCGTCGCTGGCGCTGATCCAGATCGGCAACGAGCTCGACGTGAACGGGCCGCCGCCCGGCGATCCCGCTTTCTCCAGCTACCAGGGCTGGATCAACGACTCGTTCACCAACCTCAAGGCGTCGCTGGCCAGTGCCGGGCTGGGCTCGATCCCGGTGTCGACGACGATCGCCAACTACCCGACCGCGGCCTCGGCCAACCCGATCGCCTTCAACACCACGCAGTACATCATCAGCAACTGGAGCGCGGGCTGGAACGCGAACACCCCGATGGTGTTCTTCAACCAGTACACGCAGAACAATGGATCATCGACCGACTATCAGTACGACATCAACTACTTCACCGGGGTGAGCGCCAGCCTCCCTGGCACGGCCGAGGTGGGGATCGGCGAGACCGGCTATTCGACCTTCTACGGGCAGGCCAACCAGCAGAACGTCTATGGGCAGATCGTGACCTGGCTCGACGGCCAGTACACGGCCAGCGGCAACATGACCGTGCCGATGTTCCTGTTCGACGCGTTCGACCAGCCGGCCGTCACCAACTGGGAGGGCCAGTACGGCATCTTCGCGCAAAGCGCCACGTTCCAGCCGACCGGCCTGAAGCCAGGCATCGCGCTGCCGGCGTGGTCGGCGACACCGATCGGCACGACGACGGGCGGCAGCACCAACGACGTGATGTACTCGGCCGCGGCTGATGCGAGCTTCCTGGCAAGCAGCGGGAACGACGTCGTCGTCGCCTCGGCCGGCTCCAACAACCGGTTGATCTTCTGGGATGTGGCGCAGAGCTTCGCGGTGTCGATCGCCGCCGGCCAGCAGGCGGTGACAGTGCACGACACCAGCGGCGAGCATGGCACCGACAGCCTCTTCAACATCCAGTTCCTGCAGTTCGCCAACCAGACGGTCGATCTCGGCTCGCTGGTCGTGGCCGCCAACCTGTCGGCCGACAGCTTCGCGCCGGTGATCCAGCTCTAC
The DNA here is from genome assembly GCA_022844015.1 of Reyranella sp. Taxonomy (GTDB): domain Bacteria; phylum Pseudomonadota; class Alphaproteobacteria; order Reyranellales; family Reyranellaceae; genus Reyranella. The sequence goes on from JALHMO010000024.1 coordinate 5,364, forward strand.
GGCGCCTATCTCGACCGCACCCCCGATGCGCTGGGCCTGCACTACTGGCTGGCCCGGTCCGGCGAGGGCATGGACCTCACCGACATCGCGAAGAGCTTCTACTTTTCGGCCGAGGCGGTCGCCTTGCGGCCGGCGACGAACGGCGCAAGCGAGCTCGTCACCGCCGCCTATCAGGACGCGCTCGGCCGCACGCCCGACGGCGCCGGCCTCGCCTACTGGGCGGCGGAAGTGCAGAGCGGCCGCCTGCCCGAGGACAAGCTGCCGCTCGCCCTGATGATGGGTGCGCTGGCCTCGGGCGGCAGCAGCACGGACGCGCAGTACATCGCCAACCATGTCGCGGTCGGCGCCCATTTCGCGCTCGAGCAAGGCCTGGGAAATATCGACCAGGCGCGCGCCGTCGCGGCCCTGGTCGACAGCACGGCAGCGAGCGTCGCCGCTGCCAACCAGCTGACCGACGGCTATGCCGCCGCCGCAGCGGCGGCCGACACCGCCGAGCTCGTGGTCCAGCTGGTTGGCATTGCCGACCAGATCCACGTCTGATCGCGCCCGCTTGGGACTGCCCGCTCGGTCAGCCATGCGCGAGGACGTAGTCCTCGCCGTTCTTGACGCCGAGCAGAATGCTCGCGTCGGTCCCTTGCACGGCTCTCAACAGATCGGTCGCCGCCGTGATATCGGCCGGACCATTCCACGCCATGCCGTGCTCCTGCTGGGAGTGCACGAACTCGAGGCTCACGGCAACCTTGCCCATCAAGGCTTCGAGATCCGTGGGGCCCGGGAAGACGATGACGTTGACGTTGCCGCTCTGGGCGAGTCCGGACGGAGCGTCTTGCGCGCCGCTCATGATGTCGACCAGAACCGAGCCCACGAACTCGCCGCCCGCCAGCTTCTGGTGGACCTGTCCCGTCCAGTAGGCGAGCCCGCCTGCGTCGACCGACCGATTGAAGAGGTTGTGATACACGCCGTCGAGAAAGGCGTGGATGTCGCCGTCGCTCGCGGTGCCTGGATTTGCCAGGAAGGAATAGAGTCCTTTCGCTTCCTCGCTGATCGCGAACGAGCTCGCGATGTTGGCGAGCAACATTTTCGGCCCCTGGGTCGGTAGGCCGGTGTGAAATTCATTGATCCAGAAGGCGAAGCCTGCGGCATCGGCGGCACGCCCGGCGAAGGCGACATAGGCCGCGGCGACCTGTTCCTCAGGCGTGAGGGCCAGCAGGTTCAGCGTCGGCGTCGCGCCGTGGATGACAGGGACCACGTGGATCGTGACCTGCGCCTCGTCCGAGCCATCCGGTCCGTTGGCGCGGTAGGTAAAGGTGTCGATACCGTGGAAGCCGGCGTCCGGCCTGTAGGTCAGGACGGTGAACCCCGAGAGGGGGACCCACTGCTCGAGCGTGCCGTGACTTGGGCCCGACAGGATGGAAATCGCCGTAGCGCCGATGTCATTCGCTTCCACGCCGCGACCGAACAGGCCCCCCACTTTGCCGCCTTCAAGCGTGACGTAGGAATCGTCGTGGGCAACGACCGGCAGCGGGTCGTCGTTGGTGATGTAGCCCCAACTCCAGCCCTCCTTGATGGCGAGGTCATCCGACGGGTTGGAAAGCTGGATCTGGAACTCTTCGCTGGTCTCCGAGAGCGTGTCGCCCGCGACGGGAACCGTAAAGGTCTTGCGCATCTCGCCGGGGTCGAACGTCACCGTGCCACTGGGGAAAATGCCGCCCACGAAGTCGGCGGCGTCGGCCGAGTAGCCCAGGGTGTCCGGAAACGGGCCGTGCTGTGGGTAGGCACTCACCGTCCAGGAAACGCTGTGCGCAAGGGAAATATCGCCCCTTCGAATGAGCTCGAACGTGTAGTTCGTCGTACCCGAATCGCCTTCGGCCTGGTCCGAAAGCCGATGCAGCTCGACCGTCGCGTCGTCGTTCAGGATCGCAGCCGACACATAGTTGGGACCGTCGATCACACCCACCATGTTCGGCAGCTCCACCGTGAACGACTCAGCCGACTCGACGTCGGTATCGGGGGCGACCTTGATGGCGATCGTCTTGTGGGTCTCGCCCGGGGCGAACGTGACGGTGCCGGAAGGCAGCACCCCACCCGCGAAATCCGAGGCGTTCAGGCCATTGTCGTAATCCGCGTGCACCGTCCAGGGCAGGACCTGCGTCCCCGAGAGGTCGCCCGAGCGCGTCAACTCGAAGACGAATTCAGCCCCTTGCCCGTCGACCGAGCCCTCGCGCAGCGCCGGTGCCTGCACCGTGATCGCGATCTTGGTGTCGTCGTCGACGATGGTGCCGCGGGCTGCCGTTCCGTAGTCCGTCTCGGTCGTCCGGTCGTAGGCGCTTATCGTGAAGCCTTCGTCAGGTTCGACTGCAAAATCCGCGGTGGTATACAAGGTGAATGTCCTTGTGGTCTCGCCGGGCGCAAAGAGGACTGTTCCGATCGTCGCGTCGAGCTCCGACAGACTGATCGGATGCTCGCCCGAACCGTATGCATGCCAAAAGACGAGCTGCTGCTCCGAGGTGTCGCCGGCGCGGGTGATCGTGCACAGGAAGGGAGTGCCGCCGCCCGAGCCCTCGATCAGCCGTGACTGCGGGAGGGTGATCGTTACCGACAGACTTTCAGGCGGCGAGACCGCGTCGTTTTCGTTTGCCATGATCGACGTGCAAGATTCCTGAAGGGACGCGGGATCTACGAGCGCGCCCGCTTAAGGCGGCGACGCGGTAGCCCCGCAGGCGGCAACGCGGCAGCCGTCGCTCCTGCCACGACAATGTGGCAGCATCAAGCTGCACGCGCCCTGAAGGTCGCTTCTACAACCGCCCCTTGCGCCTGGCCACGGCCTCGGCGAGCAGGCAGAGGATCTCCCACATCATCGTCACGCCCACGAGGGCCGTGTTGCCGCTCATGTCGAACGGCGGCGAGACCTCGACCACGTCGCCGCCGACCAGGTCGAGGCCGCGCAGGCCGCGCAGCAGGCGCTGGGCCTCGTGCGGGGTGTAGCCGCCGATCTCGGGTGTCCCGGTGCCCGGCGCGTAGGCCGGATCGAGGCCGTCGACGTCGAAGCTCACGTAGGTCGGGCCAGTGCCGACGACGCGGCGAGACTCGGCGATCACCTTGTCGACGCCGAGGTCGAAATACTCCTCGATGGTGATGACGCGCATGCCCTGCTCGACCGCCCAGTCGTTGTCGTCACGCTTGTAGAGCGAGCCGCGGATGCCGATCTGCACCGTCCGCTTGGGATCGAGCAGCCCCTCCTCGACGGCGCGGCGGAAGGGCGTGCCGTGGGTGTACTTGTAGCCGCCGAAATAGGTATCCCAGGTGTCGCTGTGGGCGTCGAAATGCACCATGCCGAGAGGCGCCTGCCCGCCCTCTCCGGCCTTTGGGGCGATGCCGCGCATGATCGGCAAGGTGATCAGGTGATCGCCGCCGGCCGACAACGGCACCGTGCCGGCGGCATGGATCTTGGTGAAGAACTTGCCGATGCGCTCCAGCGAATCGTCGAGGCTCGCCGGGTTGACCGGCGCATCGCCGAGATCGCCGCAGCGCGCCAATTCGTAGGGTGCCACGCGCGTCACGTGATGGACGCGGCGCATCATGGTCGAGAGATCGCGCATCTGGCGCGGGCCGTGCCGGGCGCCCGGCCGGTTGGTGGTGCCGCCGTCCCATGGCACCCCAACGATGCCGATCTCGACCTCGGCCGGGTCGCGGAACAGCGGCAGGCGCATGAAGGTCGCGACATCCCCGAAGCGCGGCACCACCGTGCCGGCCACGGGTTGCGGGAAATCGGTCATGGTTTCAGGAGCGCTTTCCGGGCAACGACGAACTCCTCGACGGCGGCGACGAAGCGATCAGCCTCGGCTTCGCCGATCATGATGTTGAGGGCGACGAAGCCACGCCGGGCGATCCAGATGCCGGCCGCCAGCATGTCGAAGAAAAACAGTTCCTTGGCGTCCTGGTTGCTTGTCGCAATGTCGGCGGCGTTGCGAATCGGCCGCGTCGTGGCATGCGCCGTCATCATCGAGCCGATGCCGGAGAACTGGAAGGCCACGCCCTCCCGCTTGCAGATCGCGTTCAGGCGCTGGCGGATGCGCTCGCCGCGCTCGTTCAGCTCCTTGGCGACCGCCGGCGTGTAGACCTCGCCGTAGCCCGCCGCGCCGGCCGCCATGGTGAGCGCATTGTTGTTGAACGTCCCGGCATGCGGCAGGTGATCGGGCTTGGTCGGATCGAACAGCTCCATGATGTCCCGCCTGCCGCCGAAGGCGCCGAACGACATGCCGCCGCCGATGTACTTGCCCAGCGTGGTCATGTCGGGGATGACGCCGGTCTTCTCCTGCAGGCCGCCGGGCGACAGGCGCGAGGTCATGACCTCGTCGAAGATCATGGTGATGCCGCGGGCCTTGGTCTCCTGGCGCACCATCTGGAGGAAGGCGAGATCGCCGGGCAGGCAGCCGTGGCTGCCCTGCATCGGCTCCAGCAGCACGGCGAACAGCTCCTCGCCGTGCTTGGCCAGCAGCGCGCGCGTGCCCTCGACGTCGTTGTAGGGCGCGACCACGTACTCGTAGGGCATGTTCACCGGGCTGCCGCCGCTCACGAAATAGAGCACGCCGCCATGGTAGCCGCCGTGGAACACCATGACCTTGGTGGCGTTCTTGCGGCCGTTGCGCTGGGCGAACACGCGCGCGCCGGCGAGCGCCATCACGTTGCCCTCGGTGCCGGAGTTGGTGAACCGCACCAGGTCGATCGACGGCATGCGGTCGACGACCAGCTTGGCGAGCCTGGCCTCGTTGGCGTTGCGCCCGCCGTAGTTCCAGCCGTGGTCGAGCGCGCGATCGATGGCGGCCCGGATCACCGGATGGGAATGGCCATAGATGCCCGCCGTGTATTCGCCCAGCACATCAATGTACTCGTGCCCGTCGACGTCCCACAGCCGGCAGCCCTCGCCGCGCGCCACGGTGAGCGGGAACGGCGCATTGTGCAGGGTCGTACGCGTGTTGCCGCCCGGCATCGCCTCGCAGGACTCGTGATGGCGCGCCAGGCTCTTCTGGTTGCGCGCGGTGTAGGCTTGGCGCGCCTCGGCGAGCGCGGAGTGCAGGTCCGAATTGACCAGAGCTTGATCGGGCACGGTTCTCTCTCCTCTATTCGAGGACAGTATCACACCACGTTCAGCTCCCGGATAGGCCGGCCTGCGGAAAGGCGCTCGTACCCGAACGGCGCCAGGTCGAGCGTGCGATAGCTGCCATGCACGATCAGCTCGGCAACGGCGCGGCCGACCGCCGGCGACTGCTGGATGCCGTGGCCGGAGAAGCCCGTGGCGAAGATCAGGGTCTCGATCGCAGGATGGCGACCGACGATGCCGTTCTGGTCGAAGGTGTTGTACTCGTAGTAGCCCGCCCAGGCGTTCACCACCTTGGCCGCCTCGAAGGCCGGGACGCGGCCCGCCAGGACCGGCCACACCATCTCGTCCCATTCCTGGTGCTGGACCTCGAGCGGCGCGCCGCCCGGATCGTTGCCCTCGGCCGGCGTCGTGCCGCCGATGTAGAAGCGACCCTCGGGACGGAACCAGGTGCCCGACGGGTCGATGGTGAGCGGCGTCAGCCCCGGCGGCTCGCGCACGTCGAACACGAAGACCGAGCGCCGCCGCGGCTCGACCGGCAGGGCAATGCCGGCGAGCGCGGCCACCGCGCCCGACCACGGCCCGGCGGCGAGCACGATGGTGCGCGCCGCGAGCCGGCCACCGTCACGCAGCACGACGGAGTCGGCCGCGAGACCCGTGACCTCGTCCGCGACGTAGGTGACGCCGGCCTCGCGCGCCTTGCGGCGAAACGCCTGCATCAGCGCCGGCCCGTCGAACCAGCCTTCGTTGGCGACCCCGTGCGAGGCGAGCGTCACGCCGTCGGTCGCGATCCAGGGAAAGCGCCGCCGGAGCGCGTCCGCATCCAGCAGCTCGACGGCGCATCCCTCGCCCTTCTGGACCGCATGATTGGCGCGCAGCACCGCCTCGCCCGCCGGGCTGCCGAGAAACAGGTAGCCCGGCTCCTTCAGCCCGAGATCGACTCCCAGCAGCTCCGGCGCCCGCCGCAATACCGAGAGGCCATGGCGCGACAGGTGGATGTTGAGCGGCGTCGAGAATTGCTGGCGGATCGAGCTCGCCGACAGCGCCGACGACGCCCGCGCATAGGTCGGATCGCGCTCGATCACGACTACCTTGCCATCGAAGTTGGGATCCGTCGCCAGATGCCAGGCGGTCGACGAGCCCATGACGCCGCCGCCGATGATCACGACCGGTAGTGTTGAACTCAAGAGATCGTCCTCGGGGCTCGCATCTGGATGGACACGTCTTAAGTCATCCCGAGGGACTCTGTCATCCGGAGCGCAGCGAAGGATCTCATCGCCAGAGGCAACAGAATCCTGCTTGGCCGATGGCGATGAGATCCTTCGCTAACGGCGCGGTAAACCGCGCCTTGCTCAGGATGACACGAGGACTAAACCGCGCCTTGCTCAGGATGACACGAAGGCGGGCGCGGCGCCTGCGAAGAAGCGTCAGGTTCACCGCATCGCCGGCGCGCTTCGCAGCAGCTCGGCCAGCGATTCCTTGTAAAACCTGGCATTGGCGGTGGTCCCGTGGCCGCGGGTATCGGCGCTGGCGGGAATGAGAAGCAGGCGCCCGCTGGCGACCTGCTTCATCGCCGCCTCCATCAGGCCGGTCTCCGGCGGATTGCGCTCGTCGTCGGCGGCGTTGATGGCGAGCAGGCGCGCCTTGATGCGGCCGAGGCCGGGCGAGGGATCGTAGTCGCCTGACGATTCCCATTGGTAGAGCGTGTCGTTGGCGTCGGCCCTGAAGGGCGCGGCGAGGCGCTGGTCCAGCAGCCTGTCGGCGGCCTCGCGCGTCGGCGCCGCCTTCTGCAAGGCGATGTTGCCCCCGTTGGTGCCGATGGCGAAGAACACCGACGCGACCTTGGCCGAACGCGGCTGCGTGGTGTAGTTGCCGTCCTGCCATTCCGGGTCGTTGCGAATGGAATCGATGATCAGCCGCCGCATCATCCAGTTGCGGCTCGACATCGCGGTCGGCTGCGCCGCCATCGGGGCGAGCGCATCCATGAAGTCGGGATACTTCACGCCCCACAGCCAGGTGTGCATGCCGCCCATCGAGTTGCCGATCACCAGCCGGACATGCGTGACGCCAAGCCCTTCGGTGAGCAGGAGATGCTGCGCGTCGACCATGTCGGCGTAGTTGTATCTCGGGAACCTGGCTTTCAGACCATCCGATGGCTTGGATGACTTTCCGTGGCCGATGCCGTCGGGGATGATGACGAAATACTTCGTCGCATCGAGCGGCTGCCCGGGCCCGAACAGCTCGCCGGCAAAGGCCGGCGTCAGCATGCTCGCCGCCGAGCCGGTCGTGCCGTGCAGCACGAGCACGGGCTGGCCGGTGCGCTCGCCCACCGTCGTGTACGCAAGCCGCAGCTCGGGCATGACCTCGCCGGTGTGGAACCTGAAGTCGCGCGCCACCCATTCGCCGCTGCGCGGCGCCGGATAATCGGCAGCGGTCGCGACGAACGGTGCCGCGAGCAGCGCCAGCACGAGCGCGAGGACCAATGGCAGGCTGATCTTCATGTGTTCCTCCCCTGTTTGCTTTTCTCTCCAGCTCCACTCACCCCGGCACCCTCACCCAGCCCTCCATCAACCGGCGGGCCGAGCGGCTCATCATGACTTTTGCGACCCGCCAGTGCTCGCCGACGCGGCACACCTCGGCGCCCACCTTGAGCGTGCCGGAAGGATGCCCGAAACGCACACGGCCGTCGGCGCCGGCCGGGGCGACGCGATGCACGATCGTGCCCGGGATCGCCGCCGCCGCGGCAATGGCGACGGCGCCGGTGCCGGTCATGGCGTGGTGCAGCACGCCCATCGAGAAGATGCGCGCCAGCAGATCGATCGAGTCGGCCGGCACCGCGCGGCCGTCCGAAGCAGTGTAGCCGGCCGGCCTGGCGACGAAGGAAAGCTTGGGCGTGTGCTGCCGCGTGGCCGTCGCCTCCTCCGGCGTCCGGGCGTCGCCCATCATCACGGTGGCGAGCGCGCGCACCGCCTCGGCGCAGGCGAGCAGCGCCGTGTCGCCGTTGACGTCGCCCTGCAGCTCGGTGCCCCTGAGCCCGAGGCTCGCGGCGTCGACGAACACGGTGGGATTGCCCGCCTTGATCAGGGTCGCCTCGACCTTGCCGACGCCCGGGACGTCGAGCACGTCGATGGGGTTCCCGGTCGGGAAGGTGGCGCCGGTGCCGCGGGCCTCGCCCTCGCCGTCGTCCGCCGGATCGAGGAACTCGAGCTTCACCTCGGCCGCCGGGAAGGCCACGCCGTCGAGCTCGAAGTCGCCCAGCTCCTGGACCTCGCCGCCGTGCATCGGCACGTGGGCGACGATCTTCTTGGCGATGTTGGCCTGCCAGATGCGCACAACGGCGTCGCCCTCGGCCGGGCCGTCGAGCAGGCCCATGCTCAGCGCGAACGGCCCGACGGCGGCGCTGAGATTGCCGCAGTTGCCCGACCAGTCGACCAGCGGCCGGTCGATCGCGACCTGGCCGAACAGGTAGTCGACATCGCAATCCGGCCGCGTCGACTTCGCCAGGATGACGACCTTGCTGGTGCTCGAGGTGGCGCCGCCCATACCGTCGGTCTGCTTGCCGTAGCGGTCGGGGCTGCCGATCACCCGCATCAGCAGCCGGTCGCGCTCGGCAGGGTCCACGGGAAGATCCCGGGCGAGGAAGAAGACCCCCTTGCTGGTGCCGCCGCGCATGTAGACGGCGGGAATCCGGAGCTGCTTCATCGGTGCCTCGACAGGATCATGTCAGTTTCGGCGCAGTATAACCCCGATCCTGGCACGATGATCCGGGATGCGCAGATGCGAGTGCTCGTGGTCGAGGACAATGACGAGCTGGCCGCCCTGATCGCCAGGGCGCTGGAGCGCGCAGGCCTGGACGTCGACAGCGAGCGCACCGTCGCCGACGCCGAAGCCTCGCTCCGCGCCATGGGCTATGCCGCGATGGTGCTCGACCTCGGCCTGCCCGACGCGGACGGCCTCGACCTGCTCGACCAGATGCGGCGTCGCCGCGACACGACCCCGGTCCTCATCCTGACCGCGCGCAGCGGCATCGACGACCGCGTGAAGGGCCTCGACAGGGGCGCCAGCGACTATCTGGTCAAGCCATTCGCCACCGAGGAGCTGATCGCCCGCCTGCAGGCGCTGCTGCGGCGCGCACCGGCAATCGAGGGCCACGTGCTGACGCTGGGCAACGTGGCCCTGGAGATTGCCGGCAGGCAGGCCAGCGTCGCCGGCAAGCCGGTCATGGTGCCGGCCCGCGAGGCCGACCTGCTGGAGGTCCTGATGAAGCGTGGCGGCCGGCTGGTCTCGCACGAGGTCCTGCGCGGCCAGGTCTTCGGCGCCGCGCAGGGCGTGTCGGCCAACGCCATCGAGGTCTACATCCACCGCCTCCGCCGCCTGTTGGCCGATGCCGGAGCCAATGTCCAGATCCACACGATCCGCGGCGCCGGATACCTGATGAGGGCAGACACCGCCGACGCGGCGTAGCACCCGCGTCGCCAGGCCGCGGACCCGGCGCGTTCGGACGTGGCGGCATTGCTCGTCCCGGCGCCCATCACCTGTTCATGTTGCCCCGGTACGCTTCCTTCGCGCAGGATGACGCCCTCTCCTCGAAAGGAACGCGCAGCATGAAGATCGGTGTCTTCTCCACCTTCATGTCGCCACAGGCGACACCGGGCATGATTCGCGACTTCGGCCGCCGCGCCGAGAACATGGGGCTCGAGTCCATCTGGATGGGCGAGCACGTCGCCCTGTTCGACAAGAACACCTACGGCTATCCGGGCTCGAAGGACGGCCGCATCCCGGTTCCCGAGGGCGGCGGCATGCTCGACGTCACCGCAACCTTCGGCTTCCTCGCCGCTGCCACGACCAAGGTGCGGCTCGGCACCGGCGTCGCGCTCGTGCCGCAGCGCAACCCGATCTACACCGCCAAGGAGATGTGCACGCTCGACTGGCTGAGCGACGGTCGCATCGATTTCGGCATCGGCGTCGGCTGGAACAAGGAGGAGGTCGAGTCGTGCGGCTACCGCTGGGAGGACCGTGGCAAGCGCTGCGACGAGTTCCTCGAGGTGATGCGCCGGCTGTGGACCGAGCCGGTCGTCGACTTCGCCGGCAAGTGGGTCAAGTTCGAGACCATGCGGCTCGACCCCAAGCCGATCCAGAAGCCGCACGTGCCGATCATCGTCGGCGGCTACGCCGAGGCGGCCTTCCAGCGCGCCGTGAAGTTCGGCGCCGGCTGGTATGGCTTCAATCTCGACCCGGCCCGCACCGAGGAGATGCTGGGCCGCCTCGACGCCGCCTTCGCCAAGGCCGGCCGCAAGCGCGCCAAGGATTTCCAGATCATCGTCACGCCGCCTCTCGCGATGACCGCCGACGCCGTGCCCGCCTACGCCGATCTCGGCGTCGACCGCCTGCTGGTCAACCTGGGCAGCCAGCGCCCCGAGCGCGTCGACACAAGGCTGGGCGAGATCGAGACGATGGTGAGGAAGGCGGCATAACCCGCCTGTGTGAGAGGTGCATGAATGTCCGCGTCGAAATCCGATATCTCCCTCGATGAGTTCCGCGCATGGGCGGGCCAAGTCGGCATCGCGCTCACCGAGGAGGACATCGTCGAGCTGCACAAGGGCTATCTCGGGATGATGAAGCTCGCGGCACGCATTCCGCAAGAATGGGCGTGGGAGGCGGAGGCGGCGCACGTGTTCGCGCCGCTCGGCGGAGGCCGGCGATGAGCGAGCTGGCGTTTCTCACCATCGCCGAGGCGAGCGCACGGCTGGCACGAGGGTCGCTGAAGGCGATCGATCTGGTCGAGGCGTGCCTCGCCCGGATCGCCCGGCACGACGGCAAGCTCAACGCGTTCGTGATGCTGACGGCGGACGACGCGCGGGCGGCAGCGCGGCAGGCCGACCGCGAGATCGGGCGCAGGCATCGCCGAGGGGCGCTGCACGGCATCCCCGTGGGCATCAAGGACATCTACGAGACGGCGGGCGTGCGCGCGGCCGGGCAGTCGTATCTCAAGGTCGATCATGTGCCCACGGTCGATGCCGAGACGGTGGCGCGCCTGCGCACCGCGGGCGCCGTGATCATGGGCAAGCTCGCGACGCACGAGTTTGCCACTGGCGCGGCAACGCCCGACCAGCCGTTTCCGCCGGCACGCAATCCATGGATGCCGGATCGGCAGCCGGGCGGCTCGTCGAGCGGCTCCGGAACGGCCGTCGCCGCCGGCTTCTGTGCCGGCGCGATGGGGTCGGACACCAGCGGCTCGATCCGCAACCCGGCGGGCTGGTGCGCCATCTCGGGCCTCAAGCCGACCTACGGGCTGGTAAGCCGGCGCGGCGTGTTCCCGCTCGCGCCGAGCTTCGACACGGTGGGGCCAATGGCGTGGACCGCCGAGGACTGCGCCCTGATGCTCGACGTGCTGGCCGGCCACGATCCGCTCGATCCGGCCTCGGCGCGGACCGAACCGGTCGTCTACAGCGAGCGCCTGGCGCAGCCGATCGCCGGCACGCGCATCGGCCTGGTCAAGCACTGGTATGCGCACGAGAACGGCGCCACCGAGGACATGGTGCGGGGCATCGACGAGGCGGCCCGGGTGCTGCGCGGCCTGGGTTGCGTGGTCGAGGAGATCACCCTGCCCGACCTGCTCGACTACCAGGCGTGCGCCCGCTTCATCATCTCGCCGGAGACCCATTCGATCTATCGCCGCGACGTCGATCGCGCGCCAATGAAGTTCGGCTATACGACACGACGGCGGGTGCAGATCGGCGCCTTCATCACCGCCGAGCAGTACGTCAACGCCACGCGCTTCCGGCGCAAGCTGATGCTCGATACCGAGACGGCGATGCGCGGCTACGACCTCGTCATGACGGCCAATCATTGGGGCGCGCCGGAAGGCTTCGACAACCCGCCGATGTTCCTGTTCTACGGCAAGCCCTCGCTGCCCAACCCGTTCAACGTCACCGGCCAGCCCGCCCTCACCGTGTGCTGCGGCTTCGGGGCCGACGGCGCGCCGCTCGCCTTCCAGCTCGCCGGACGCGCGTTCGACGATGCGACGGTGCTCAGGGTCGGCGCCGCCTACGAACGGGCGACGCCGTGGCGCGCCAAGCGGCCGGCGCTTTGATGGTGGACGATCATCACCGCCGGCGCCACGCCTGTAACCGCCCGAGCAGGTAGCGGTCGGCGAGCAAGTGCAGGGCCTTCACGGCGGCCGAGGTGATCACGATCACGATGCAGAGCGCCGCCGCCGCCGCCGTCGCACCCGTCTCCTCGATGTTCACCGCGGCCACCGAGGCGAGCTTGGTGTCAGGGGCGTAGAGGAAGATCACCGACGACACCGTGGTCATGGCGTTGACGAACAGGTAGATCGCGATGTCGAGGATGGCGGGCAGGCAGATCGGCGCGGTGACGCGGCCGAAGGTGCGCCAGATCGGCACCTTGAGCGAGGCCGAGACCGATTCGAACTCGGGATCGATCTGCTTCAGCGCCGTCGTCGCCGTGAGATGGCCCACCGTGTAGAAATGGGCCACGCAATTGATCGCCAGGATGCCCATGGTGGCGTAGAGGAAGTTCAGCGGGTTGCCGGGTGCGTTGAAGAAGAAGATGTAGCCCAGCCCCAGCACCAGGCCAGGCACCGCCATGGGCAGGAACGCCAGGAACTGGACGATGCCGCGCATGATGAAGAAGTCGCGCGTGCGCTCGGTCAGCCAGGCGCCGACGAACATCAGCGCAGTCCCGCCGATCGCCGCGAACGCCGCCATCTCCAGCGAGTTGAAGTACGACATCCACCCGTTGGCGTCGAAGTTGGAGAACTCGTAGTTGTCGAGCGTCAGGCTGAGATTGTAGGGCCAGTACTTGATCAGCGAGCCCCACGCCGCCATGCCGAGGATCGACACGATGCCGATCGCGATCACGGTGCAGTAGCCGGTGAAGAACAGGTCGCGGCCGAACCTGGGCCGCGGGATCAGCGGCACGGCGCGCGCGGTCAGCAGGGCGACCTGCTTGCGCTGGACCACGCGGTCGACCACGAAGGCGAGCGCCGCCGGCGCCAGCAGGACCATGCCGACCACGGCACCCATGGAGAAGTTCTGCTGGCCGATCACCTGCTTGTAGACGTCGGTCGCCAGCACGTTGAAGTTGCCGCCGATCACCTTGGCGATGCCGAAATCGGTGATCACCAGCGTGAACACCACCAGCGCCGCGCTGATCAGGCCGTACTTGGCGCCCGGCAGGGTGACGGTGAAGAACACCCGAAGCTTGGAGGCGCCCAGCACGTCGGCGGCCTCGTACAGGCGGGCATCGGCGGTGGCGAGTGCGGTCACGAGGATCAGGGTGGCGTGCGGGAAGCAGTAGAAGACCTGGGCGATCAGGATGCCGTCGAAGCCATAGATCGGCCCTCCCAGCACACCCTTGAAGAAGCCCTGGTTGCCGAACAGGTAGACCAGCGCCAGACCGGGCAGCAGCGAGGGTGCGAAGATCGGGATCAGCGAGATCCCCTGGAACAGCCAGCGCAGCGGCAGCACCGCGCGGGTCAGGGCGTAGGCATAGATGAAAGCGAGCGGCACCACGATCACGGTGGTGGCCGTGGCGACGTGCAACGAGTTCAGCGCCGAATCGAAGAGCGCCGGTGTCGAGAAGTAGGCGACGTAGTTGGCCAGCCCGACGAAGTTTCCGTCCCTGTCCTCGAACCCCTTGGCAAGCAGCGACCACAGCGGCAGGCCCACGATGAGCAGGAGAACCGCGGCCACCGCCACGACGCCGGCGCGCATCAGCACGTCGTCGCGCGACAGCATCACGCGCGATCGCGCGCGCGCGGCGGGCGCAGGGACGGCCAGGGTCACGCCGCGAACACCCGCAGACGGTCAGGCGGCAGGGCGATATCGAGCCGGGTGCCGCGCTCGACGCCGAGGTCGCGGATCAGGTTGCTGGAGAAGTCGGCCACGAGGCTCACCTGGCTAGACGCGTGCATCGCCAGCGTGGCGCGGCAGAACGAGCCGACGAAGTCGAGCTCCCCGACCTCGACCGTGACGCGGTTGGGCACATCGGCCGGCAGGTCGCGCACGCGCACGTCCTCCGGCCGGATGCAAAGTCGAACGGAGGTGCCGGGTGCCAGGCCATCCTCCTCCGGGCAGGCGAACTCGTAGCCATCGACCTTCACCCTGCCGGGCGCGGCCAGCGTGCCGGCGAGGAAGTTCATCGAGCCCACGAAATCGGCCACGAACGCGGTCGCAGGCCTGCGGTAGATTTCCTGGGGCGCGCCGACCTGCTCGAGGCAACCGGCGTTCATCACCACGATCCGGTCGGCCATGGTGAGCGCCTCCTCCTGGTCGTGCGTCACCATGATGGTCGTGACGCCGAGCGTGCGCTGCAGCGCCTTGATCTCGTGGCGCAGCCGCAGGCGCACGCGTGCGTCGAGGGCGGAAAGCGGCTCGTCGAGCAGCAGCAGGCCGGGCGAGGTCGCGAGCGCGCGGGCCAGCGCAACGCGCTGCTGCTGGCCGCCCGAAAGCTGCGCCGGATATTTGGCCGTCGAATCCGGCAGCCCGACCAGGGTTAGGAGCTGGTCCACTCGCCTGGAGATGGCGGCCCGCGCCATGCGCCGGCTCACCAGCCCGTAGCCGACATTGTCGCCGACCGTCAGGTTGGGGAACAGCGCATAGGACTGGAAGACGATGCCGAAGTCGCGCTGCGCCGGCGGCAGGGACGAGATGTCGCGCCCCTTCTGATGGATCGTGCCCGAGCTCTGCGGGTCGAGCCCGGCGATGGCGCGCAGCAAGGTGGTCTTGCCGCACCCGGATGGGCCGAGGAAGCAGACGAACTCGCCCTCGGCGACATCGAGCGAGATGTCGTTCAGCGCCATGAAGTCGCCGTAGCGCTTGAAGAGGTTGCGGACCTGCAGGTAGGCCATCGTCGTCATCCCAGGGCCGAGAGCGGGCGCGCGCTCCTCATTCTCCTCCCCAGCTCCGCTGGGGAGGTGTCGCGGTAATCCGCGACGGAGGGGTCATGAGCCATGGGGGAGCCCCTTCTCTCGTGACTCATGACCCCTCCGCCGCCTAGACCCCTCCGCCGCCTAGGCATTTTGGCCGTAGAGCGGCCAAAAGCCCTTAGACGGCGACACCTCCCCAGCGATGACGCTGGGGAGGCGCCCGGCCCGCGGGCGCGCACCACGATGTCGTGAAGATCGGGGCGGTCCCCGCCCCGGTCTTCATAGGAGGAACGCTCCAGCTGCCTCACTTCGCCTTGGGCGCCGACTTGCCGTCGTAGCGCTTGGTCCACTCGGCCAGGATGCGGTCGCGGTTCTTGGCCATCCAGTCGACGTCGACCTTGGCCATCAGCTTCTCGCCGTCGGCCGGATAGTTCTTGGGCATCGACTTGATCTCGGGGTCGGCGACGATGGCGTAATACTTGCCGTAGAGCTCGTTGGCCTTGCGCGAGGCCGACCAGTCGGCGAGCTTCTTGGCTGCGGCGAGGTTCTTGGTGCCCTTCATGATGGAGGTCGCCTCCATCTCCCAGCCGAGGCCCTCCTTGGGCACGACGAGATCGATCGGCGCACCCTTGGTCTTCTCCGACGCGCCGCGCATGTCGAAGCCGATGCCGATCAGGCGCTCGCCCTTGGCCGCCTGCACGCACGGAGCCGAGCCCGAGTGCAGGTACTGCGACACGTTCTGGTGAAGGGCGTCCATGAACTTCCAGCCGGCCTCCTCGCCCATGATGGTGAGCCAGCCGGCGACCGTGAGATAGCCCGTGCCCGACGATGCCGGGTTCGGCATCACGATCGAGCCCTTGTACTCGGGCTTGATGAGATCGGCCCAGCTCGCGGGCTTGGCCTTCTTGCTCTTCTCGGCCTCGGCGGTGTTGAAGCACACCACGGCGAGATAGGCGTCCATGCCGACCCAGGTATCCGGCGTCTTGCCGCTGCGGAAGATCGGCTTCAGCTTGTCGGCGCCAACCGGCGTGTAGGGCTCGATCATGCCCATGCTCGCCATCAGGCCGAGGCTGGAGGCCGCCAGGCCCCACACCACGTCGGCGCGCGGATTGTCCTTCTCGGCGATCAGCTTGGCGGTCATGACGCCGGTCGAATCGCGCACCCAGCCGATCTCGATGGTGGGATTGTCGGCCTCGAAGGCCTTCTTGAACGGCTCGAGCTGCTCGTTCTCGATAGCCGTATAGACGGTGAGCTTGGTCTTCTGGGCCAGCGCCGCGCCGCTCGACAGCGCCACGGCCGCCAGCGCGGCACCACCCAGCATCGCGGCACGGCGCATGGTTGCAACTATCCTCATGTTCGATCCCCCTGCTTCGGTCACCCTTCGACCGTCATCGCTACACGCACACTATGATCGTTTCGTTGCAGCGATACACAAAACCTTAACATGGGGCTGGGGACCGGCAAGCGCGGCATGGTAGTTTGCCTGCAAAAGGAGACAAAAATGGATGGCACGCCGCTCACGGCGCGATCCCCCCTTATGCCGGAGCTGGCCCGCCTGATCGCCGAGCATCGGGCCGGCGGCCCCCTGGTGCGCGATTTTTATCTCTCGCCCGAGGTCTTCGCCGCCGATCTGGCACGGATTTTTCATCGGCATTGGGTTTTCGCCGGCTACGCCTTCCAGGTCGCCCGGCCGGGCGACTTCTTCACCTGGAAGCTGGGGACCGAATCGATCATCGTCGTGCGCGACCGCGCCGGCGGGATCCGCGCCTTCCACAATGTCTGCCGCCACAGGGGCTCACTCGTCTGCAAGACCGAGCACGGCAACGCCCACCGCTTCGTCTGCCCCTATCACCGCTGGACCTACGAGCTCGATGGCAGCCTGGTGCTCGACACCCGTCGGGAGTTCGGCGTCGACCGCGACACCCTCTCGCTGCGCCCGGTGGCAATCGAGAATGCCGCCGGCCTGCTGTTCGTCTCGCTCGCCGAGTCGCCGCCCGATTTCTCGGCGGCGCTCGCCACCATCCGCCGCAAGATGAAGCCGCACGCAATCGAGCGCGCCAAGATCGCCCACCAGGTCGACTACGTCGTCAAGGCGAACTGGAAGATCGTCTTCGAGAACAACCGCGAGTGCTACCACTGCCCGCCCAACCACAAGGAATACAACACGGCGGCCTACGACGTGCAGCGCGACCTCGCCATGCTCGACCCGACGCAGCAGCCGGCGATGGACGCCATCGTGGCGCGCGCCAATGCGCGCTTCCGCGCGCTCGGGCTCGACGAGGGCGACGCCCTGTCGACCATGACCGGCGTCTCGTGGCGCTGCCATCGCACGCCGGTGATGGAGGGCTTCGTCACCCAGAGCCTCGACGGCAAGCCGCTGTCGTGCCTGATGGGCGACATCGAGGAGTGGGATTCCGGCACCTTGCGCACCACCGTGTTTCCGAACTTCTGGCAGCACACCAATTGCGACTACGCGGCCGCGTCGCGCATCACGCCGGTCGGGCCGGACGAGACGCACGTGCGCGGCTACTGGCTGGTCGACGAGAAGGCCGTCGAGGGCCGCGACTACACGATCGACCGCCTGCTCCCGATCTGGGACATCACCAACCGGCAGGACTGGACGATCTGCGAGGACCAGCAGCAGGGCGTCGGCTCGCGCGCCTACGCGCCCGGCCCGTTCTCGCTGGTCCGCGAACGCAACGTCGCGCACTTTCTCGACTGGTATCTCGGCGAGCTCGGCTCGTGAGCGTTCCTTCGCAAGCCCGCATCGTCGTCATCGGCGGCGGTGCGGTAGGCTGCTCGATCGCCTATCACCTCGCGAAGCTCGGCCAACGCGATGTCGTCGTGCTCGAGAAAAGCGGCCTGACGCACGGCTCGACCTGGCACGCCGCCGGCCTCGTCGGCCAGCTGCGCAGCAAGCGCAACCTGACGCGCCTGATGCAGTACAGCGCCCAGCTCTACGGCAAGCTGGAGGCCGAGACAGGCCAGGCGACGGAATGGAAGCCCGTCGGCAGCCTGCGGCTCGCCTCCTCGCCCGAGCGCTGGAGCGAGCTGAAGCGCATGGCGACGACGGCGAGGAGCTTCGACTTCGATCTGCACACGCTCTCGCCGAAGGAAGCGCAGGAAAAATTCCCGCTGATCGCACCCGACGGCATTGTCGGCGCGGTGTTCGTGCCGACCGACGGCTCGGTCGAGCCCTCCAGCCTGACCATGGCCTATGCCAGGGGCGCGCGCGCCGGCGGCGTGCGCATCGTCGAGAACGTACTGGTCATCGGGTTCGAGGCAACCGGCCGGCGCGTCACCCGCGTGCTGACCGACCAGGGTGCGATCGCCTGCGAGATCGTGGTCAACGCCGCCGGCGTCTGGGCGCGCGACGTCGCACGCATGGCCGGCGTGCAGGTGCCGGCCGGCGCCGTCGAGCATCAATATCTGATCACCGAGAAGAGCGACGCCATCCCCAAGGGCCTGCCGACCCTGCGCGATCCCGACCGCATATTCTATCTCAAGCCCGAGCCAGGGGCGCTGGCGATCGGTGGCTGGGAACGGGGCACGCCGACCTTCGGCGCAAAGGGCGTGCCGTTCGCTTTCGGCCGCGAGCTTCTGCAGCCCAATCAGGACCGGCTCGAACAGTTCATGCTGCCGGCGGCCGAGCGCCTGCCGATCCTGAACGAGCTCGGCATCCGCACCGTGATCAACGGGCCGATCCCGATCTCACCCGATGGTGAGCCGATCATGGGGCTGGCGCCGGAGCGCGACAATTTCTACGTCGCCTGCGGCTTCACCTCGGGCATCGCCGCCTCGGGCGGCGCCGGCAAGGCGATGGCGGAATGGATCGTCGAAGGCGAGCCCGGCCTCGACCTGTGGGCGTTCGACGTGCGCCGCTTCGGCGTCCATCACATGAGCGCCCGCTATCTCGCCGAGCGCAGCGTCGACAGCTACTGGCGCTACTACCAGATCCACTACCCGATCGAGGAGCTGCTCTCCGCCCGCGGCGGCCGCCGCTCCCCGCTCTACCCGCTCCTCCAGGCCAGGAATGCCGTGTTCGGCTCCCGCTTCGGCTGGGAGCGGCCGAACTGGTTCGCCCCGGCGGGCGGCGAGGCGGTCGACCGCCCCTCCTTCGAGAGCCGGCCCAACTGGTTCGCCGCCGTCGGCAACGAATGCCGCGCTGCCCGCGAGCGCGCCGTGCTGATCGACCAGAGCTCGTTCTCGAAGTACGAGATCGCAGGTCCGGGTGCGCTCGACGCCCTGCAGCGCCTGGCAGCCAACGACCTCGACAAGCCGCCGGGCGCCCTCGTCTACACCCAGCTCTGCAACGAGCGCGGCGGCATCGAGGCAGACCTCACCTTCGCCCGCCTCGACGAGAGCCGCTTCTACATGGTGACCGGCAGCGCCTTCGGCGTGCGCGACATGGGCTGGATCAGGCAGCACCTGCCGGCCGACGGCTCGGTGACGGTGCAGGAGCTGACCTCGGCCCGCGCCACCATCAATCTCGCCGGCCCGCGGGCCCGCGATATCCTGCAGCAGGTCGCCGACGACGACACGAGCAACGCGGCCTTCCCCTACATGAGCGCGCGCGAGGTGCGCATCGGCTACGCGCCGGTGCTGGCGCTGCGCGTCACCTACGTGGGCGAGCTGGGCTACGAGCTCCACCTGCCGACCGAGTATGCCGCCCATGTCTACGAGCTTCTGTGGGCCGCCGGCCAGGATTGCGGCATCGCCAATGCCGGCTACCGCGCCATCGAATCGCTGCGCCTGGAAAAGCGCTACCTCTACTGGGGCGCCGACATCACGCCGGACTACACGCCCTGGGAGGCCGGCCTGGGCTTCGCCGTGGCCCTGAAGAAGAACACCGACTTCATCGGTCGCGCCGCGCTCGAGAAGGCGCGCGCCATCGGCCCGCGCCGCCGCCTGATCACGCTGCTGGTCGATGCCGAGATCCAGCTCTACGGCGGCGAAGCCATCCGCCGCGACGGCAAGGTGCTGGGCGTCACGTCCTCTGGCGGCTGGGGCCACACGATCGGCAAGGCGATCGCATTCGGCTACGTGCCCGCCGAGGAGGCCGGCCACCCCGACTACGAGGTCGAGGCCTTCACCCGCCGCCATGCCGCCCGCCGGATCCCGGGTGCCGCCGTCGATCCGGAGCGCAAGAAGATCCTGGCCTGACCTCATCGCTGGGAGCGCGCCACTCCGATGGCGCTCTTCTTCTCGATGACACATCCCATGAGCGCCATCGGAGCGGCGCGCTCCCAGCAAAGAAGCGAGGTCGTCTGGCAAAGCCAGCGCCTATGGGAGACTAAGCCCGCTCTTTCCCCAGCGTCTCCGCGACGGCGCTGAGCCAGCGGCGGATCAGCCGTTCGTCGTCGCGACCGACCAGGGCGGCGATACGGTCCTCGACCGCGTGCACGCGCATGCGGCAGCGCTTGAGCAGGGCCCGGCCGCTCGCCGTCATCGCGAGCTGCAGGATGCGGCCGTGTACGGCGTGCGCCGACTTCTCGATGGCGCCCGCCTTCTCGAGATTGCGCACGATGACGTTGATGGTCTGCGGCGTCAGGAAGGTGAGCCGCGCCAGGTCGGCACCCGAGACGCCTGGATAGGCCGCGATCATGGTGAGCACGGCGAATTGCGGCGCCGTCACCTCGAGGTCGGCCAGCGCCTTCTCCATCGCCGCGCGCACCGCCACGTTGGCCTGCCGCACCAGATAGCCGAGATGCCCCTCCGGCCCGCGCTTGCCTTCGCCCGGCCGCGGGATGGCGGACTCCGTCTTGCGACCCATATCAGCCTTCTTATAGAATGTCAGAGTTCGAATATCACAGGTCTCGCCATGGACGAAGCCCTCGCCAACCTCATCCGCCGCCACCTGCAGGCCGAGAACGCCCAGGACCTCAGCGGAACGCTGGCCACCCTGCATCCCGACTGCCGCTTCGACGACTTCGCCACCGGTCAGACGTGGCACGGCCATGCCGGCGCCACGGCCCACTACGAGCAATGGTGGACCACCTTCGATGTCGAGGTAAAGCGCGGGCCCGGGCAAGGCGCGCACTGGACCACCGACGGCCTCTACGTCGCCACGGCGACCTGGCACGGCCGCCATATCGGCCCCTTCCTCGGCCTCGCGCCGACCGGCCGACCGATCGTGCAGCCCTTCCTGGTGATCCTCGCGTTCAAGGACGGACTGATGTCGGCCGAGCGCTTCCACTACGACCTGGCGTCGCTCCTGCGTCAGATTGGCGCCGACCCGATCCCGGCGCTGGCCGGGCTGCCTTACCGTTCGGCGTAGTGTCGCCGTCGTTCAGGCCTTCCTCTCGCTCGTCTTCCCGAAAACCTTCTTGAGCTCCAGTGTCGGCGCCGTCTCGCGCATCCACGCGAAGCTGCCGGCCTTCATCGCCCGCGCGCCCTTCATGAAGGCCGCGAGGGCGAGGCGCGACAGCGCACCGCCGACGCTCACCCGCTTGACGCCTGCCGCCTCGAGCTGTTCGACGGTGAGGTCGGGGTCGCCGGCGCTCATCACCAGGTTGAGCGGCTTCCCGATCTCGGCCACGACCGTCCTGATCGTCGCCAGATCGCGCAGGCCGGGGGCGTAGAGCACGTCGGCGCCGGCCTTCTCGAAGGCCTGCAGGCGCCGGATCGTGTCGTCGAGGTCGTTGCGGCCGCGGATCAGGTTCTCGGCCCGCGCCGTGAAGGTGAACGGCGCATCGAGCGAGCGTGCCATCTCGACGCCGGCCGCGACGCGCTCGACCGCGTGGTTGAAGTCGTAGACGCGCTCGCCGCTCCAATCCTCGATCGAGCCGCCGGCGATGCCGACCGTGGCGGCATCGCGCAGGATCGTCGCCGCCTCCTTCGGGTCGTCGGCGTAGCCGTTCTCGAGATCGGCGTTGACCGGCAGGCTGGTCGCCCCGGCGATCGCCCGGCAATTCTCCAGGAGCTCGGCGCGGCTGACGGAACCGTCGCCGTCGACGCGGCCCAGCGCGTTCGACATGCCGAGGCTCGTCGTCGCCAGCGCCTCGAAGCCCAGCGATTCGAGGAGCCTGGCCGTCCCGGCATCCCACGGGTTGGGCAGCAGGATGATCCCGGGCCGCGCGTGTAGGGCGCGGAACCGAGCGCCTTTTTCAGCTTGAGTGCGCATCGTCGTGCCTCCATGAGAAGCGCCGAGGAGAGAGCACGAATGGACATCGCCACGCAACGGGAACTCGCGCGCCTGCTGGCCGATCTGCGTCGCAGAGGACGGCAGCAAAGCGGGCTCGATCCGCGCCTGGTGCCTCCCGACCCGGCGACCGCCTATCGCGTCGCGGCGCTGGTCGAGGAGCAGCTCGGCTGGCCGGTCGTCGGCTGGAAGATCGCCGCCGCGAAGGCGGAGATGCAGAAGGCTCTGCGCACCGACTCGCCGATCTACGGCCGCGTGTTCGCATCACTCGTCAAGCCGTCGCCGGTGACGTTCGAGCGCGCCCGGCTCGCCAGCCCGATCCCCGAGGTCGAGTACGAGGCGAAGCTTGCCGCCGACCTGCCGCCGCGCGACAAGCCCTACACTGTCGAGGAGATCGGCGAGGCGGTCGCCTCGCTGCATCCCGGCATCGAGATGGCGGAGTGCCGGTTCATCCATGATTCGGCCTTCCCGCCGCTGCCCGCGATCCTGGCCGACGGCGCCGGATCGGGCACGATCGTCTACGGGCCAGCGATCGAGGATTGGCATAATCGCGACATCGCGGGCCAGCTCGTGACGCTCTCTTGCAACGGCACGGTGCGGCGGACCGGCACCGCGGCGGCGGCCCTCGACCATCCGCTCGTGCCTCTCACCTGGCTCGCCAACGAACTTTCACGGACCGGCATCGGCTTGAAGGCCGGACAGTTGATCAGCACCGGCACGCTGACCGGCATGCTGGCGCCAAAGGCCGGCGAGACCTTCATCGCCGACTTCGGCCCGTTCGGTTCGGTGAGCCTCGCCGTCACCTGACCGGGCTGGAGAGCACCATCGTCGCGTCGCGCAGTGAGCCAAAGCGCAGGATCAGGAGATCGAACGCGTAGTTCTCACCGCGACCAGCTACTCGATCGCGGTGAAGTGCAGGCCCTGGATCGTATGGACCAGCTTGGTGAGCCGATTGCGCTGCGACTGGTCGAGCGGCTGGTTGTCGGGTTCCGACTGGAAGACGAGCTCGGCTTCCTCGAGCTGCTTCACCAGCTTGAACGCCTCGCTCGCCTTCTCCTTGTCGGTCCCGGCCAGCAGGGGCATCAACCCCATGTAGAGCGAGCCGAGGCTGCGGTTCTGCAGTTCGGGCGACAGCGGGATGGTGCTCTTGAAGATGCCGTCGAGCGCCGCCTTGGCATCGCCCACCGTCTTGGCCCGCCGCAGCAGGAAGGTCATGTTGTCGAGCCGATGATGGATCTCGAAGCGGTGCGTGCTGAGGGTCTGGCGGTTCTGCTGCCTGGCTTCGTGGTCGTGCTGGATCTGCTGAATGACGGCGGCGCCGCCGGTCAGCACCACCGATGACAGCAGCCACATGCCAACCGAGCTGTTGAGGAACTCGAACAGCTTGTGGCCCAAGCCTTGATGCTCCGCCGGCGGCTGGGGGGCCGCCGGCGCCGCGGCCGCTGCGGCCTCGGCCTCCAGGGACTTGCGGATGGTCTGGCGGTAGTGCTCCTCGGCGGCGATACGCGCGAGCTCGGCCTCGGTCAGCATCGCCGCCCACTACTCCTTCATGAAAGCATTGAGGTCGGGCGTCGCGATGGCGTGGTCGAGATAGCCGAAGGTGCCTTTCTCCTTCACTTCCTTCGCTGCATCCAGGAGGCCCGTCATCGCCGCCCGGTAGAGCGAGGTGGCGAGACTGATCCGCTTGACGCCGGCCGCCTCGAGATCGGCCTTGGTGAACGACCGGCCCTTGATACCGACCATGAAATTGAACGGCTTGGCGAGCGCACCGCACACTTTCCTGACGGCCTCGAGGTCGGGCAGGCCAGGCGCCATGAGCACGTCGGCGCCGGCCGCCTCGAAGGATTTCAGGCGCTTGATCACGTCGTCGAGGTCGGGCTTGCCGCGCAGGAACCCTTCGGCGCGGGCGGTCAGCACGAAGGGGAAGTCGAGCGCGCGCGCCGCCTTCGCTGCGGCGGCAACGCGGGCGGTTGCAGCCTCGATGTCATAGAGCGGTGCGTCGCGGTTGCCGCTCGCATCCTCGATCGAGCCGCCGACCAGACCGACTCCGGCGGCCTGGCGGATGGTCTCGGCAGCCGCATCCGGACCGTCGCCGAAACCCTTCTCCAGGTCGGCCGCGACCGGCAGATCGCACGCCTCGACGATGAGCCTCGCGTTCGCCAGCGCCTCCTCGCGGGTGACCTTGCCGTCGCGCTTGCCGAGCACGCCTGCCTTGGCGCCGCTCGACGTCGCCAGCGCCTCGAAGCCGAGGCCGGCCAGCATGCGGGCCGACCCGGCATCCCAAGGGTTGACAATCACGAAGGCGCCCGGCGCCTCGTGCAGGGCGCGAAATTTCATGGCCTTCTCGGCCTGGCTGACGCTCATGAGTTCCTCCGTCGGTGCGCACCCCGCGTCGCCCCGGGCGACGCGGTCGCAGTGTGTCGAAATCGAGGCCCTGGACGCAACGAGGATTATTGCGGCGCCGACAAGGATATCGCGCCCAGGCCGGTCCGGCGCTATCGTGACTGCCGTCGACCACCCCCTCCCTGAAACCATGGAAAACCGGCACACCGAACGCAAGCTCACCGCGATCCTGGCGGCCGACGTGGTGGGATACAGCCGGCTGATGAGTCGCGACGAGGAAGGCACGCTGCGCCATCTCAGGTCGCACCTCGCAGAGCTGATCGAGCCGCACATCGCGGCGCACCGCGGCCGCATCGTCAAGCGCACCGGCGACGGGCTGCTGGTCGACTTCTCCAGCGCCATCGAGGCGGTACGGTGCGCACTGGCCGTGCAGGTCGGCATGTCCGATCGCAATCGCACCGTCCCGGACGACAGCCGGATCGAGTTCCGCATCGGCATCAATCTCGGCGACGTCATCATCGAAGGCGACGACATCCTGGGCGACGGCGTGAACATCGCCGCGCGCCTCGAAGCGATGGCCGAGCCCGGCGGCATCTTCGTCTCGCGGGCCATTCGCGATTCGATACGCGACAAGCTCGATGTCGGCCTGGAGGATCTGGGCGAGAGGCCCGTCAAGAACATCCCTCGTCCGGTGCGCGTCTTTCGCGTGGTCCGGGCCGGCGGGGCGCGCCCGGCCGTGTCTCCGCCTGCCATACCCGACAAGCCCTCCATCGCCGTGCTGCCCTTCGCCAACATGAGCGGCGATGCCGAGCAGGAATTCTTCAGCGACGGCATCTCGGAGGATCTGATCACCGACCTCTCGAAGGTCTCCGCCCTGTTCGTGATTGCCCGCAACTCGTCCTTCTCCTTCAAGGGCAAGGCGGTGAAGGTGCAAGAGATCGGTCGCGAGCTCGGCGTGCGCTTCATCCTGGAAGGCAGCATCCGCAAGGCCGGCAACCGCGTGCGCATCACCGCCCAGCTGGTCGACGCGGCGACCGGCGGCCACCTGTGGGCCGACCGGTTCGATCGCGACCTGACCGATATCTTCGCCACCCAGGACGAGGTCGTCCAAAGGATCGTCGGCGCCCTGGCGGTCAAGCTCGGCCCGCAAGAGACCCAGGGTCCGCGCCGCGGGACGCGCAACGTCGAGGCTTACGAATGCTGGCTGCGCGCCCGCGAAGCCCTGGGCAGGGGCACCCGCGACTCGGTGGCACGCGCCAAGCTGATGCACCGCCGCGCGCTCGAGATCGATCCCGGCTTCGCCGCTCCCTATGCCGGCCTCGCCTTCGCGCTGGTGGCCGACTTCGTGAACGGCTGGTCGGCCGACGGTGCGGCGACGCTGGCCGAAGCGGAGAACGTGGCACGACACGCCCTGGCGCTCGACGATCGCGAGCCAGTCGGGCATGTGGCACTCGGCAACGTCCTGGTCTGGCGCCGCCAGCTCGACGATGCCCTGCTGGCCATCGAGCGCAGCCTCTCGCTCGACCAGAACTACGCCCAGGGCCACGCCATGTTGGGCCTGGCGCAAGTCTACGCCGGCCACGCCGCCGAGGCGCTCGAGTCGTTCGCCAGGGCGAGACGGCTGGATCCGCTGCACCCCGACATCGTCCGGCATTTCATCGCGCAGGCACATTTCAGCCTCGGGCAGTACGATACTGCCGCGGGCCTGCTGGTCGATCGCATCGCCCGCAATCCCCGGACCGACGCGAGCCGCATGTTGCTCGCGGCCTGCCTCGGCCATCTCGGCCGCCTCGAGGAGGCGCGCGCGGCGTGGGCGGAGTTGCTCGAGATCAACCCTGCTTTCGCGGTCGCCCAGCGCGCGGCGGTCCTGCCCTACCGGAACGACGACGACTTCCGACGCATCGTCGAGGGCCTCGCGAAAGCGGGGCTCGGTTGACGCCAGGCCTCGCCAAGGCAGAACCAACGCCACCGTCGTCTCAGGCGCAGGCGTGCGTCGCTTGCGTCCTTCCCGATGACATCCGGTCGGGCCGGATTCACCATCGGCCCGCTCAGCTCGGCTTGATGTTGCCCTTCACGATCACATCGGCCCAGCGCTTCATCTCGCTCGGCATCTTCGCCAGCACGTCGGCCTGCGGGCCGCCGGAGATCACGATGCCGAGCTTCAGCATGCGCTCGCGGAACTCGGCCTCGCCGATTGCCTCGTTGCCGACCTGATTCAGCCGGGCAACGATCTCGGGCGACACGGCCCTTGGCGCGAACAGCGTGTAGTTGGTCGCAGATTCGAAGCCCGGCAGGCCGGCTTCCGCCATGGTCGGCACGTTGGGCAGCAGCGGCGAGCGCGTCTTGCTGGTGACGGCGAGGCAGCGCACCTTGCCGGAGGCGATGTGCGGCAGGTGGGCCAGCACGTTGTCGATCGAGACCTGGACGCGGCCCTCGTAGAGGTCGGCCTGGAAGAAGCTGGTGCCCTTGTAGGGCACGTGGGTCATCTCGGCGCCGGTCATCTGCTTCAGCATCTCGTAGTTGAGATGAATCAGGCCGCCGAAGCCCGACGAGGCATAGGAAAGCTGGCCGGGCTTCGATTTGGCAAGCGTGACCAGCTCCTGGACGCTGGTCGCCGGCAGGCTCGGGGTCACCAGCATGGCGATGGTGCCGTTGCCAATCTCGAGGATCGGCATGAAATCCTTCGCCATGTCGAAGCTCAAGTTCTGATGAAAGTACGGCGCGATCGAGTAGTCGACCATGCTGCCGATCATCAGCGTGTGGCCATCCGGCGCGCTGCGCGCCAGGGCAGCCCCGCCGATCGTGCCTCCGGCACCCGGCTGGTTGTCGACCACCATGGGCTGGCCAATCTTCGCCGACACCTTCTCGGAGAACGCGCGCGACACGGTGTCGACGCCGCCGCCCGGCGGATAGGGCGCGATCATGCGGATCTGCTTGGCCGGCCAGGCCTGCGCGCCGGCTGCGGCGGGCAGCGCGAGCGTGAAGGCCGATGCCGCCATCAATCGGCGGCGCGAGAGGGTGAACAGGCTCATCGGGTTTCCTCGGTTTCAGACCTTGTCTCCTACGAACGACAAGGCGGTTTGTCACGACATCGCTGCCGCCCGGGAGCCTCGGCCCTACAAAAAAGCGCGAGGCGGCACGGATGGCCTTGCCACGTCCGGCGATAGGACGCGCTATGCATCCATCGCCGACTCGTTGCTCCTTGAGCGTCGGCGGCTGGGAGACGGCGGCACCGGCTTCGACCGGGAATGCCCAGGGCTCCCGCTCGCACCGTGACGGAGGGCGCGGCCGTGACGTCGATGCTCGAGATGCCCCTGGGACCGACGGTCGGGGCGATTCGCTCCGGTCGATGGCGTGACGCGTTCACGCTGGCGGCTCTCGCCGTCCTGTTGCTTCTCGCGGCCGTGCCGGCGATGGCGCAAACGCCGGATGCCTACGCCCTGCTGCGCCAGCCCGGCCATGCCGCCTTCCTGCGCCATGCCGCCACGAGCGGCGCCTACGGCGACCCGCCCGGCTACCGCCTCGATGATTGCGCCACGCAGCGGCTTCTGGTCGAGGCTGGCCGCGCCCAGGCACGCCGCACGCGCGCGGCGCTGGCCGCCAACGGGGTTGCCTTCGATCGGGTGCTGACCAGCCCCTGGTGCCGCTGCAAGGAGACAGCGGCGCTTGTCACCGGCCGCGAAGCCGAGATGATGGAGGCACTCGCGAACCTGGTCGGACGCACCGAGCACCGCGATGCCCAGGTCACGGCGCTCAAGGCGTACCTTGCCGGCATCGAGGATGCGCGTGCCCTGTTCGTGACGCACGGCATCGTCATCTCGGCCCTGGTCGGCATCAATCCGGCCGAGGGCGAGATGGTGATCGTTAGGGTCGGCACGGGTGGCACCCCCACCGTCGTCGGGCGCCTGAAGGTGGAATAGGACGCAACACTCGGCGCCGCGACGACCCGTCGGAGCGGGCCGAAGCGTGACGAAGAAGCAGGGCGCCTTGCCTCCGGCGCCGTGTGGCCGGCGGGAAAGCACGCAGGGGTTCGATACCTGGACGCTCGAGACGCCGGCTCGGCGGACGCGCACGCCTAAGATCAATGCCAGGTGGCGGGCAACCGGCTAAGCCCGCGCAAAGCGAAGCTCTGTCGCCAGGCAGGGTGGTCCTTCTCGGGCAGCCTCAGGTTGGGCAGGCGCTCGATCAGGGCAGCGAAGACCAGCTCGCCCTCGAGCCGCGCCAGCTGGGCGCCCAGGCAGTGATGAATGCCGCCGCCGAACGACAGCGGACGGATGTCGGCTCGGCCGACGTCGAGCCGGTCGGGATCGGGATACTGGGCGGGATCGCGGTTGGCCGCCCCCAGCAGGGTGATCACGCTCTGCCCCGGCGGCACGGCAACGCCGCCGATCTCGACCTCCTCGCGGGTCACGCGCACCGAGAGCTGCACGGAAGAATCGTAGCGCAGCAGCTCCTCGACGGCGTTGGGCAGGAGCGAGGGATCGGCTTTCAGCCGCTCCCACTGGCCGGGATGGCGGTGCAGCGCCAGCAGGCCGTTGCCGATCAGGTTGACCGTTGTCTCGTGACCGGCGGTGAACAGGAGGTTTATGTTGGATTGCAGCTCCTCGGGCGAGAGCCTGTCGCCCGCCTCCTCGGCACGTACCAACTCGGTGGTGAGGTCGTCCCGAGGCTCGCGCCGGCGCAGCGCGCACAGCTGGTCGAAGTAAGCCGCCATCGCCCTCGTGCTGAGGTTGGCCGCATCGATCTCGGCGCGCGACATCGGCGCCGGCTCCAGCAGCCTCGTGTTGACGGTCGAGCCCTCGAGGAAGGGTCCGCGCTGCTCCTCGGGTATGCCCAGCATGTCGCAGATCACTATCACCGGCAGGCGGTGCGCCAGGTCGCGGATCACGTCCATCTCGCCCCTGTCGATCACGCGATCGAGCTGCTGGTCGACCAGCGCCTTGATGCGCGACCGCATGTCGGCGACTCGGTGGGCAGTGAAGGCCTTGCTCACCAGGCCGCGCAACCGGGTGTGATCGGGCGGGTCGAGGACCAGCATGGTGCGGCCGGCACTGGCGATGGCCGGCTCCTTCAGGCAATCCTCGTTGCCGAAGCGCCGCACCATGTCGCCTGTGAAGTCCTTGCCGAGGCGCTTGTCGCGCAGCACCGCGTGGACATCGGCATGGCGGGTTACCAGCCAGAAGCCCGGTGGCGCCTTGAGCACCGGCGCGATCTGGCGCAGCAGCGCGTAAAAGGGGTAGGGATCGGCGATGAAGGCCGGATCGAGCGGATTGAAGGCCGGCAGCGCGGCGCTGGCGGCGAGCAGTGTGGCGTCGTTCATGAAGCAGACGGTAAGGCGACGCGCGGGTGACGACCACCGCACATGTGTTTCGTCGGTCACACCTGTGTTTCGTGGGTAACGCGGCGGCGCTGCGCCGTCTCTCTCTTTCTCTCGAGCGAATGACGCTTGCGACGGACGCACCGGCCCTTCAGCTGGATGCCCCGGCGGTCGGGTCTCGTGCGGCGGCCTCGACCTGTCGCTTGAGCGCAGCATTGAGGGCTTCGAAGCCTCTCTCCGTGTCGGCGAGCATGCCCGGAAAGGCGCCGGCCAGAAGGCCTGCGAAGCGTTCCTCGTGGCGCAGACGGCAACCGACGCCAACCGGCTCGATGACGAAGGCATGCTCGCCGTCGAACAGGCCCGGCAACAGCAGGTGACCCAGCCAGCGAAGCTCGCGTTCCGGCTTGGCTGCGCGCACGGTCGGGCGGAAGGTCATCGGCCTGCGTCCCGGCGGCTGCACCGTCACGCGAAGCCGCGCGCCGACATGGGCCTCGCCCTCGAGGCGACGGATGAAGGGGTTCCAGGCCGGATAGGACGGAAAATCCGTCAGCACCCGCCACACCGCGGTAGGCGGTGCCGCAATCTCCACGCTCGTCTCAATGCGGGGCATGGCTCACCTCACGTTTCCTGCCGGCCGTGCGTCATTCTCCCTCGTCATCGCGGGGCATTCGCATGTGGCATCAAGTACAGTTGTCCTTATTCGAGCTTCAGGCCGATGTTGCGGATCAGGGCGCCCCAGCGTTCGGCCTCGGCGCGCCAGATGTCGCGGAAGGCCTCGGGCGAGATCGGCTCGGAGGCGACGGCGCCCAGCTCCGACACGCGCTTGCGGTAGGCGGCCGACGCGATCACCGCATTGAGCTCGCGGTTGGCCTTGTCGACGATCGGGCGCGGCGTGCCCTTGGGCGCCAGCACGCCGTACCAGCCGGCGACGTCGAAACCGGCGTAGCCCTGCTCGGCCATGGTCGGCACCTCGGGCAGGCTGTCGAGCCGGGACGCCGTCGTCACCGCGAGCCCGCGGATCTTGCCGCCGGCGATGCCGGCGCGCGCCTCGCCGATCGGCGACACGAAGACATCCATTTCGCCGCTCGACAAGGCCAGGATGGTCTGCGGCACGCTGCGATAGGGGATCATCTCGGCCTTGCCGCCGATCGCTTGCAGGTATAGCTCGCCCACCAGGTGGGCCAGGCTGCCCGGCGCGACGTTGGCGAAGGTGACCTTGCCCGGATGGGCGCGGATGTAGTCGGCCAGCTCGGTCATCGAGCGCACCGGCAACGTATCGCGCACCAGGATGGCAAACGGCGCATAGGCCAGCATGGCGACCGGGTCGAAGTCGCGTTCGGTGTCGTAGAGCTGGGTCTCGAAGACGAACGGATTGGTGACCACGAGGCTCGCGATCATGAACAGGAGCGTGTAGCCGTCGGCCGGCGAGCGCGCGGCGATCTGCGCCGAGATTCCGCCCGTCGCGCCCGGCTTGCCGTCGATGTAGAAGCGTGGCCCAGCCGATCCGACAGCGCCTCGAAGACGATGCGGGCATGGGTGTCGGTGATGCCGCCGGTCGACGGCGACACGACCCGCACCGTCTTGGCCGGCCAGTCGATCGATTGCCCGCGGGCCGCCGTCGGCAACGCCAGCCCGGTCGACGCGATGAGGCCGAGCGCACGCCGGCGTGTCGGCCGCGCGCTAGGGAAGAGACTGTCCTGCGAACTGCTCATGGTCGTTTCCTCCGATTGTTCTTGTCGAGGCGCCCTCTTGCAGGAAGGCGATCACCGGCCGGGCCACGGCGGCAGGATCCTGAACCGCGGCGACATGTCCGACGCCCGCGAGCATTAACGTCCGCGCGCCGCCGATCTCGTCGACGAGCGACAGCGTGTGCGACGGCGGGACGAGGCGATCCTCCGCTGCGGCCAGGACCAGCGTGGGGGCGGCGACGCCGCCGAGGTCGACGGCGACGGGACGCGCCAGGATGCCGGCGCGCCGCTGCCTCTGCCCGGCCGTACGGCTGACGCCCGAGAAGATGCCGATCACCTCGGGGTGACGGGCGATGTGATCATCGGGAAAGAAGTAGCGCGCGATATCGCCGGCACTCTCCGGCAGCCGGGCGCGCAGCGCGGCAAGCTTGGCGAAGACCTCGGGATTGATCGCGAGTGGCGGCGTGCCGGCGCGAAACGTGCTCGACAGCACCAGCCGGTCGACCCGATGAGGATGACGAACCGCCAGCACCTGGGCGATGACTCCCCCCAGCGACGTGCCGAAGACATGGGCGCGTTCGTGACCAAGAGCCGCGACCAGCGCCGCCGCGTCGTCGGCGAGCTCGTCGGGGCCATAGGCGTCCGCCGGATTGCGCGTGCCGCCGGAGTCGCGCTGGTCGTATGCGATCACCGTGAAGTGCGGCGCCAGCAGCGCGGCGAAGGCGTCGAACATCGAATGATCGGCTTCGGCGCCATGAATCAGGATCAGCGGCGGCCCGCTGCCCTGCTGCGCGAAGGCAATGGAAGTGGCGTTGGCGTCGATGTGCCTGACCATGCCCCCCTCTCAATGCAGCAGCGTGCCGAGCGCGCTCGCGAGCTCGCGCGGCGGATCGGGCGGGATGTAGGGCATACGCCAGGCGACGTGGCCGTCAGGCCGCACCAGCACGGCGCCGCGCAGGCCCATGTGGATGCCGTCCGCGGGATGCGCATTGGGAAGCTGCTTCAGCGCGAGCGGCAGGCCGAGACTGGCCGACAGAGACCGCCCCGCCTCCAGCCAGTCATTTCCCATCGGGCCGGCGACCAGCGTGAGCTCCTGGTCGAACCAGTCGAGCGTCGAGTGCTTGCGGGCAGGATCGAGCCACAGATGCGGGAAGCGTCCGCCTGGGCGATCGCTCGGCGTGTAGACGCGCGTCAGGTGGCCACCGCGCGGCGTGCCGTCGGGGATCACCGCGCCCTCCTCGTAGGAGAAGCCGAGCGCCTGGCCGATGCTGTGCAGGTGGTTGTCGAGATCGTTGACCCAGAAGCGGATGTGATCGTCGTTGGCCGAGCGGATCGCCTGGTCCATGCGCTGGAAGCGGACGCGGTTGCCGAAGCTGAAATCGGCGTTGGACTGCGCCACCGGCCGGCGCTCGCAATCATAGCTGTCGAGCAGCCTGTCCGACGCCCAGCCGCGCAGCACATAGACCAGCTTCCAGGCGAGGTTGTGGGCATCCTGCACGCCCGAGTTCAGGCCGAAGCCGCCGGTCGGCGGGAAGCGGTGGGCGGCATCGCCGACCAGGAACACGCGGCGGTTGCGGAACGAGCCGGCCACCTGCTTGCTCATCCGCCAGACCGAGCGATTGAGCAGTGTCACATCGAGGTCGGGCACACCGACATGGGCACGGATGATCTCGACCATCTCGGCGTCGGTCCATGGCCGCGGCCGGTCGTCCTGGGTCTCGCCGATCTGGATGATGCTCAGCCAGCGGTCGCGGCCGTTGGTGTTGAGGATGCCGGCGCGCGGCACGCCAGGCGTCGTGGAATAGACCTGGTAGCCGGCCGCCTCACGCGCCAGCGGGAAGCGCGAGAGATCGGCGCGCCAGTATTCGTTCAGCAGCACCGCGAGTGCCGCCGGCCCGACCATGTCGATGCCCGCGGCGCGGCGCGTCTGGCTGCCGGCGCCGTCGCACGCCAGCAGGTATTTCGCATGCCAGCGCTCGCTCTCGCCACTCTCGACCGAGCGAATCTCGGCCACGATGCCGTCCGCGGTCTCCTCGAAACCCACGAACTCGGTCGAGAAGCGCACCTGCACCAGGTTCGAATGCTCGATGACCTTGTAGATTTCCTCCTCGACCGCATCCTGCGCGACCAGGCATTTCCAGGCCGGCGTCTGCCCGAGATTCGGTTCCGGCCGCGAACGTCCGATCTCGCGACCGGCGATGCTCTCGACCTGGACGAACATGTCGGAATTATCTTGGAGGCCGCGATCGCGGATCGCCCGCTCGATGCGCCACTGGCGGAAGATCTCCATGGTGCGCACCCAGCAGCCGCGCGACTTGGGATGGTCGGTCGTCGTCGGGCTCCTCTCGACGATGACGGCATCGATGCCGAAGCGATCGAGCAGCAGCCCCATCGCCAGCCCGACCGGCCCGCCGCCGACGATGAAGACCGAGGTCCGGCGGGTTACGTCCACAGCATCGCCCATTCGGCATTCCTCCGTTGTTCCCTCCTGCCCCGTCATCGGGGGAGGTGGCCCGCAAGGCCGGAGGGGGAAGGCCGCAATCGAGGTTCATGAAATTCCGACGTCGGAAGCTCCCGAATCGCGACTGTGGCCTGCCCCCTCTGCCCCCTATCGGCACCTCCCCAGATGACGGGGGAAGAATACGAGTTGGCCAAGTCTGGCCGAATCGGCCTATCTCACAAGAATATGTTTGATATGGTTCTAATCTCTAATCGAGATGAGACCATGGACCTGCGCCAGCTCCGCTACTTCGTCGCCGTCGCCGAGCGCGGCGGGTTCGGCGCTGCCGCCAGCGCTCTCAACGTGGCCCAGTCGGCGCTCAGCCGGCACGTCAAGCTCCTGGAGCACGAGTTGGGCGGCGCGCTGCTGGAGCGCGGGGCGCGCGGCGTGTCGGTCACCGAGCCCGGCAGGGTCCTGCTCGACCGCGGGCGCTGGTTGCTCGGCGTGGTCGACGACATTCGCGCCGAGGTCCGGCTGGAAAATCGCGAGCCGAGCGGCACGGTGCGGCTCGGCGCGCCCTCGAGCCTGGCCGACATCTTCTACACGCCGCTCGCCCGCCACTTCGCCGAGCGCTTCCCGCGTGTGCAGCTCGAGCTCAGCGAAGGTCTCACCGAGGAGATGACCGATCGCCTGCTGCGCGGCGACATCGACGTCGCGATCCTGTCCGGGCCGCGGCCGAACGATCATCTCTCCTACCAGACGCTGGTGATCGAGCAGGTGTTCCTCATCGGGCCGCCGGGCGACCCGTTGCTGAGCCGCGGGCCGCTGTCGCGGCCCGATCTCGCGCACCTGCCCGCCGCCGTGCTGCCGCTCAGCGCCGGAACGCGCGGCGCGTTCCCGCCCGACGTGAAGTCCACGCTGCGCGTCGAGAGCATGGCATCGCTGAAGCAGATGGCGGCCGTCGGCCTGGGCTACGGGATGCTGCCCTACTCCGGCATCCACAAGGAGGTCGCCGAGGGCACGCTGTCGGCGGCACGCCTGCCGTGGCTGCGCGGCGATCGCGTGCTCGCCTTGCCGCGCGGCCGCCCGGTGACACGCGCGACGCGCGAGACGGTCGCCGCGCTGGAGACGATCTGCAGGACGCTGATCGCCGCCGGCAAGATCCTGGTCGCCCCGCCGCGGCGACAGCGCTGAGCATGTGCCAGGAGCGCGCCACTCCGATGGCGCTCATGGGATCTGTGATCGGCAAGAAGAGCGCCACCTTGTCTGAGTAACCTCCGCCACCAGTGGCGCGCTCCCGGCGGTGATCCCTCGCGAGACGGGGGATGCCACTCCTTGGGCTGAAGCTCAGCTTGAGCGGCGCTCCCTGCAGGCCCCTCGGGGAAGCGCGACTCGATGGGCCGCATCGGCTATCGTCCTCGGCAGGGCGCAAGCTTCGAGGGAGAGACGACGATGGCGGCACTGACCGAGACGGCCCGCAGCGAAGGTGAGACCTACGCCCAGCGCCCTGCGCTCCGCGGCACGCGTCACATGGTGTCGGCCGGACACTACGGCGCAGCCCATGCCGCCTTCGCGATCCTCGAGGCGGGCGGCAACGCCGTCGACGCCGCGGTGGCGGGCGGCATTGCGCTCGGCGTCCTGCAGCCCGACATCGTAAATGTCGCCGGAGTTGCGCCCATCCTGGTGCGCATGGCCGACGGCGCGGTGTGGAACATCGAAGGTCTCGGCTACTGGCCGGCCGCCGCCGATCCCGAGCTGTTCGTACGCCAGTTCAATGGCGCCATTCCCGAGGGTGTGCTGCGTACCGTCGTGCCGGCCGCACCCGACGCCTGGATCACGGCACTGAAGCGCTTCGGCACGATGAGTTTCGGAGAGGTCGCCGCCGCCTCAATCCGCTTCGCCGGCGAAGGTTTCCCGATGTATCCCCTGCTCGCCGACATGCTGGCGGGCAAGCGCGACAAGTACGCCAGGTGGCCGTCGAGCGCCGCGATCTATCTGCCGGGCGGCCAGCCGCCCAGGGTCGGCGATCTGTTCATACAGGCCGATCTCGCGCGCTCGCTCACCTACATGGCCGACGAGGAGAAGGCGGCGCGCGCCCGCGGCGGCGATCGCACGGCCGGCCTCGAGGCGGCCCGTGCCGCGTTCTACAAGGGCGACATCGCGCGCACGATCGTCGACTATCACCGGCAGGAAGGCGGCTGGATGTCGGCCGCGGACCTTGCCGGCTACACATCGCCGGTCGCGCGTGCGCCGTCGGTGCACTTCGCCGGCACCGAGGTCTTCACCTGCGATGCCTGGTGCCAGGGCCCGGTGCTCGGCCAGGCGCTGAACATTGTCGATCATTCGGCGCTGCTGGCGGCCGGCCACAACTCGCCCGACTACCTGCACATGATCATCGAGGCGCTGAAGCTCGCCTTCGCCGATCGCGAGGCCTTCTATGGCGATCCGCGCCATGTCGACGTCCCGCTCGGCGGGCTGCTCGATCCAGACTACGGCGCGCAGCGCCGCGCCCTGATCGATCCGCGCCGCGCCCATCCCGAGATGCCGCCGCACGGCAGGCCCACCGGTGCAACGACCTCCACCGGCGCGATGACTCCCGCCGCTGCGCTGGCAGCCTCCGCGCTGCGCCAGGACGCCGCGCCGACCGGCCTGCCGCGCGACACGTCGTACATCTGCGTCGTCGATCGCTGGGGCAACACGGTCTCGGCGACGCCGAGCGACGTCTCGTCCGAATCGCCGATCATCCCCGGCACCGGACTCTGCCCGTCCTCGCGCGGCTCGCAATCGTGGACGACGGCAGGCCATCCCAGCCGCCTCGCCCCCGGCAAGCGGCCGCGGCTCACGCCGGCACCCGCGCTGGCGGTGGCAGCCGGCCGCTACGTCCTGCCGTTCGGCACGCCCGGCGGCGACGTGCAGCAGCAGGCGATGCTGCAGGTGTTGCTGAACATGATGTTGTTCGGCATGGACCCGCAGGACGCCGTCGAGCATCCGCGCGTGGCGAGCTACAGCTTCCCCGACAGCTTCGAGCCGCACCCCTACCTGCCGGGCCGCCTGTGCATCGAGTCGCGCATCCCCCGCGAGACCGGCGAGGAGTTGGCCCGCCGCGGCCACCAGGTCACGTGGTGGCCCGACCGCATCTGGCGCGCCGGCGCAGTCTGCGCCATCCACGCCGACCTGCAGAGCGGCATCCTGACCTCGGGCGCCGATCCGCGCCGCGCGAGCTATGCGCTGGGCTGGTGATTCGATCTCGCCTCCCCCGTCATACAGCTATCGGGTAGACACACCCCAGAGCCCTTCCCCGTAGGCGAGTTAACCGGGTTCGGCTTGCGGCGTGTCGTCGTCCGGCGCACGTGGCTGTCCGAGATGGTGCGCGGCCTATCCCAGCGAGAGCGGCTTGTCGGCAGGTTGGAAGCTGGACGGGTCCCACTTGCCATGTGTATGTTTGGGGTTGTCCGATACACATGAGGACATCGGAAATGCGCACGAACATCGACATCGATGACGATCTCCTCGCCAAGGCCATGGCTGCAACCGGCCTCCCGACGAAGAAAGCGACGGTCGAAGAAGCCCTGCGTCGTCTCGTCAAGCGCCGCGAAAGGCTGGATGCGCTCGCTGACTTGGCAGGGCTCGGCTGGGAAGGCGATCTGTCGGCGATGCGCGAAGGGCGTGAAGTGCATCGGCGCCGATGATCGTCGTCGACAGCTCCGTCTGGATCGCCTCGCTGCGCAGGCAACCCAGTCGAGCGGTGCTCCGGTTGCAGGCCGCCGTCGAGCACGAGGATGATCAGCTTCTGATCGGCGACGTGATCATGCTCGAGGTGCTTCAAGGCGCACGTGACGAGACGCATGCCGCTCGGATCGAACGAAATCTGCGCACCTACCCGATCGCATCGATGCTCGATGAGAGCATCGCGGTGCAGGCGGCCCGGAACTATCGGCTCTTGCGCGCGCGCGGCATCACGGTCCGCAAGACCGTCGACATGATCATCGGCACATACTGCCTTGCAGGCGGTCACACGCTGTTGCACGACGATCGAGATTTCGACTCGCTCGCCGAGCATCTTGGCCTGAGCGTCCTCTCGACCTGACGCTGGATGTCACGCCCGCGCGGCACGGTACCTCAGCCACCCTTGAAAGGCTGCGCATCAGGCAAGGTCGAGGCCGGCCCCTCGGCTCATGCGGCATTGCTGGTGCGTCGAGGGTCGCCTCGACCTTGGCGCGAGGCACCCCGCGGTTTACTCCGGCCAGGGCAGCGACCAGGTCTTCACGTTGGTGAAGCTCTTCATCGCCTCGAGCACGCCTTCCTTGTAGCCGAGGCCCGAATCCTTGATGCCGCCGAAAGGCGACATCTCGATGCGATAGCCCGGCACTTCCCAGACGTTCACGGTGCCTACCTGCAGCTCGTCGACGAAGCGGGTGATGTGGTCGAGACGGTCGGTGCAGACGCCTGACGACAGGCCGTAGGCGGTGCCGTTGGAGATGCGGATCGCGTCGGCGATGTCCTTGACGCGGATGATCGGGATAGCGGGGCCGAAAGTCTCCTCGCGCACCAGCTCGCAGGTGGGATCGACATGGTCGACGACGGTCGGCGGAAACAGTGCGCCGCGCCGGTCGTTGCCGTGCAGCAGCTTTGCGCCGTGATCGGCAACGGCCTCGCTGACGCGGTTCTGGAACAGCGCGGCGGCACGCTCGTGGATCACCGTGCCGACGTCGGTCTCGGGATCGAGCGGGTCGCCCGCCTTGAGCTTCCTTGCCCTGGCGACGACGCGCTCGACGAACGCGTCGGCCACGCTCTCGACCACCAGGATGCGCTTCACCGCCGTGCAGCGCTGGCCGGAATTCTTGGTCGCGCCGGCGACCGCGAGCTCGGCCGCCTTGTCGAGGTCGGCATCCTCCATGACGATCAGCGGATCGTTGCCGCCTAGCTCCAGCACCAGGCGCTTGTAGCCCGCTGTCGCCGCGATGTGCTTGCCGACGCGCACCGAGCCGGTGAAGGTCACGAGGTCGGCGTGCGGGTCGGTGATCATCGCATCGCCGATGTCGGACGGGTTGCCGGTGACGACCGACAGCATCTCGGGCGGCAGCCCGGCCTCGTAGAGCGTGTCGGCCAGGAACAGCGCGGTGAGCGGCGTCAGCTCGGTCGGCTTCAGAACGACGCAGTTGTTGGTGGCGAAAGCCGGCGCCAGCTTGTGCGCCACCATGTTGAGCGGATGATTGAATGGCGTGATCGCCGAGATGGCGTTGAGCGGCTGGCGCAAGGTGAAGATCTTGCGCGACTTGCCGTGCGGGGTGAGATCGCAGGAGAAGGTCTGGCCGTCGTCGAGCAGGCAGAGCTGGCCCGCGAAGGTGAAGACGTCGTAGGCGCGCCCGACCTCGTAGAGCGAATCCTTCAGGCAGAGGCCCGACTCGAGCGTGATCAGCCGCGACAGCTCCTCCTTGCGGGCGACCAGGAGCTCAGCCGTCTTGAGCAGGATCTGCTGGCGCTGGTAGCGCGTCAGCCTGGGCTTGTAGGCGTGCGCGATCCGGAACGCCTCGGCCACCAGGTCGGGCGTAGCGCGCGGCACGCTGCCGACCAGCCGGTTGTCCCACGGGAAACGCACCTCGAGGCGCGCGCCGGTCTCGACCTTGCGGCCGGCGATGCGTAGCGCGTCGTGCCGCACGTCCGAATCGGGGCGGGTCAGGGTGTCCATGGCGGCTCTCTCAGGCGACGAGGTTGAGGGCAAGGTCGAAGGCGTCGAAATTGCGCCAGTGGCGCTGACCGGCATCGGCGGCCAACGGCCGGTTGCAAAGGAGCGGCACCTTCTGCTCGGAGATGCCGCCATGGCTGCGCAGCGGCTCGGTCAGGCCCGAGAGGTCGTGACGCGCTGCCGACGTGCCCAGCACCTTGTGTTTGGTCGAGACGACGACGAGGTCGCCCAAGCGGTCGGCCGGCAGCTCGAAGCGCTGCGCCGCCTCGTCCCTCGACAGCGCCGCCTCGATTCCGGGCAGCACGGCGAGCTTCGCGGCCATCGTCGCGGCCGTTGCGCCGGCGGGCAGATAGACCACGGCGAAGGAGCCGAGCGCGCCGTGATGAACGACATAGGGATCGGTGATCGGCAGGATCACGCGGGCCCTGTCCCGGCCCAGCCAGCCGTCGAACAGGTCCTGCAGGTAGATGACGTCGGGCTGGTGATTGGCATCGAACTTGGCGTTCATGCCGTGATCGGCCGTGAGCGCGATAGTGCAGCCCATGGCATCGAGCTTCGCCAGGTAGCCGTCCATCATGGCATAGAAGTCGTCGGCGACCGGCGTACCCGGCGCGTGCTTGTGCTGGATGTAGTCGGTGGTCGAGAGATACATGACCTGCGGCCGGTCATGCTCCATCAGCTTGACGCCGGCGGCAAAGACGAATTCGGAGAGACCGGCGCTGTAGACGTCGGGCACGGCCATGCCGACCAGCGCGTTCACATTCTCGATGCCGTTCTCGGCGAGCGTCGCCTTGTCCGACTTCTCTGAGGAGAAACTGCAAGCCTTGCCGACGCCCAGCTCCAGTCCCTTGCCGAGAAGGCCGCGCAGCTTGTCCTTGGCGGTGACGACGGCGATACGGCAGCCAGCGCGCTGGAACGCCGGGAACAGCGTTTCCACGCGCAGGAACTTCGGGTCGTTCATCATCACCTCTTTCCCGCTGTCGGGATCGAGGAAATAGTTGCCGCAAATGCCGTGCACCGACGGCGGCTGGCCGGTGACGATCGAGAGGTTGTTGGGGTTGGTGAAGGACGGCACGACACAGTCGGCGAGCAGGCTGGTGCCGCGCTTGAGCACCCTGCCGAACCAGGGCGCGCGGCCGGCCTCGACCGCGCGCTCGATATAGCCGGGCTCCGAGCCGTCGACGCAGACCACGACGGTGGGCTGGCGCGGCAGGCGATAGCGGCGGCCGTTGACGGCGATCTCGCCGCCGCCGGGGGTGAGACTGTCGGGTGCCATACTGCCTCCTGCTCCTACTCTGCCGCCAGCGCCGGGCCGCCGTTGCTGACGCGCATCTCGTCGAGCACGTCGCGCACCGCGGCCAGCGCGCCCTTCATGTGCTCCGGATAGAGCCGGCCGATGCAGCCCATGCGGAACGAATCGGCGACCGTGAGCTTGCCAGGATAGATCACATAGCCGCGATCCTTCAGCCCGTCATAGAAGCGCTGGAAGACGAATTTCGGGTCGGTCGGCATGTGGAAGGTGACGATAATCGGCGCCTGCAGCCTGTCGCCGAGCAGGGTGCGGAAGCCCATGGCGCGCATGCCGTCGATCAGCACCCTGGCATTGTCGCGATAGCGCCGGCCGCGGCCGGCGACGCCGCCTTCGGCCGCGTGCTCCTCGATCGCCTTGCCGAGCGCCACGATGACATGGATGGGCGGCGTGAAGCGGTACTGGCCGGTGCGCGCGAAGGCGTCGGCCTGGTCGTGGAGATCGAGCACCAGCGTGGTCGCATTGCCCTTGCACTCGGCCAGCGCCTCGTTGCGGCAGATCACGAAGCCGAGGCCGGGGACGCCTTCCAGGCACTTGTTGGAGGAGGCGGCGAGCGCATCGTAGGGAACCTGGCGCGCATCGATCTCGAGCGCCCCGAAGGCGCTCATCGAATCGACCAGCAGGCGGCGGCCATGGCGCGCCACCCGTGCGGCGATCTCGGCGATCGGATTTAGGATGCCCGACGTCGTCTCGCAATGGACGGCGAAGACGTGGCTGATCCCCGGGTCGTCGCCCAGCAGGCGATCGAGCGTCGCCAGGTCGGGCGGCGTGTCCTCCGGCGTCTCGAGCGCCAGCGCAGCGCGGCCGGCGATCTGTGCGATCCTGAGGGCGCGCTGGCCGTAGGCGCCGTTGATCAGCACCAGGAGCTTGCCCGTCCTCGGCACGAAGCTGGTGATCATCGCCTCGACGGCGAACGTGCCGGAGCCCTGGACCGGCACCGTGACGTGCGTGCCCGTCGCTCCAGCCAGTTCGGCAATCCTGTCGAGCACCATGCGGTTGATGCGCAGGAACTCGGCGTCGCGCGAGCCCCAGTCGTGCACCATGGCCTGCTTCACGGCGGCGGAGGTGGTGAGCGGACCGGGCGTCAGCAGCAGCGGATCGCCGGTTTCGGAGGCGGCGGGTCGGGTGTTCATGCCGGCACCATGCGGTCGCGAAGTCTATCCGTCCAGTCTATGTTCGATATGCCTTCCATCGGTTTCACCTATATGACACCCACCCAGCTCCGCGCCTTCCACCTCGTCGCCGAGTCCGGCTCGTTCTCCGCCGCGGCACGCGCCTCCGGTCTCAGCCAGCCCAACCTGTCGGGCCAGGTCACCGCCCTCGAGAAGACCTATGGCGTGCGCCTGTTCGACCGGCGCGGCCGAGGTATCGCGCCGACCGAGACGGGCCGACAGTTGCACGGGCTGACGACCCGCCTGTTCGCGCTCCAGGAAGAGGCACGCGCTCTGCTGGCCGGCGAGCAGGCGCTGACCCGCGGGCACCTCCGCATCGCCGCCGACTCCGCGCACCACGTCGTGCCGATCATGGCGAGCCTGCGGAAGCGGGCGCAGAACCTCACTTTCGCCCTGTCGATGGACAACTCCGCCGGCGTGCTCGACCGCCTGCTGCGTCACGAGGCCGACGTCGCGGTGATGGCCAAGAGCGTGTCCGATCCGCGCCTCCATGCCGTGCGCCTGCGCCGCGACCGGCTGGTGCTGTTCGTCCCGGCCGGCCACGCGCTGGCGAGACGCGGCCGCGTCCCGCTCGCCAGCCTCGCCGGACAGGAGCTGGTGCTGCGCGAGCGCGGCTCGATCACCCGCGAGGTGCTGGAGCAGGCGATGGCCGACGCCGGCATCCGTCCCGACGCCATCGTCGAGGTCGAGACCCGCGAGGGCGTGCGCGAGGCCGTGGCCGCGGGCTTCGGCATCGGCGCCGTGTTCGAAAGCGAACTGGGCCAGGACCGCCGCTTCCGCCGAATCGTGGTCAGCGACTGCGCCCTGCAAGTGGCCGAATACGCCGTCTGCACGCAGGAGAGCCGCCGCCTGGCACTCGTCCGCGCCTTCTTGGACGAGGTAGAGCGGCTGGCGGAAACGGATCGAGCACATCGATTGGTCCCTCCCCCGTCATTGGCTTGAGGCTATCGCATACGACAGGCAAAGCCGTCGTCCCGACCAGAGCCGAGCGTAGCGAGGCGTCGTGGAGGGACCTTTCTCGTTGCGGCATCGGTAAGAAGGGTCCCTCGACTGCGCCGCCCTTCGGACGGCTCAATGTGCGCACCCGTCGGATCACAACCTTTGATTGGAGTCCGATCGATCGAAGCTTATTGAAGATTAATGCCGTAACCTTTACTATGGACTATGCGACGCGTCCATTCGTAGGCCATTCCGGTGCGCCAGAGCGATCTGTGCCATGCGGTCCGCCAGAGGCTGAAGCGGCTCCCTGCCCCGCACGACGCCCACTACGGCATCATCCCCCTGCCACCGCCGGAGGAGGCCATCGCGCTCGACGACGCGGCCCCTCGTCTCCGCTCCGCAACCGAAGCACTTGCTCGCACCGATGCGTTGGCAGCCGAGTTCCGCGACCCCTATTTCGCAAGCCGCATCCTGGCCCGTCGGGAGGCCGTCAGCAGTTCGTCGATCGAGGGGACCAACAGCACGCTGGACGAGTTGCTCACTCTCGAAGAGACGGGTGACGGCGGCGCCTCGGAAGCCACTCTGCAAGTTCGGGACTATGCCCTTGCGCTCGACGGAATGGTCCCCCTCCTCAAGGAACGGGGACGTCGGCTGTTCGATGTCGATCTGGTGCAGGAGCTGCATCGCAGAGTCATGAGCGGCGACAGCCGCTACCCGGATGTGCCGGGCGAACTGCGTCGCGTCGTCGTGTGGATCGGCGGACGCGACATCGCCTACTCGACCTACAACCCTACGCCTCCGGACAACATCGCAGGCTGCCTGGCCGAGACAATGGCGTACATGCGGGGAGAGGGCATGCAGGTCGTCAACCAAAGTACTGTCACGCGCATGGCAATCGCCCACGTGCACTTCGAGGCCGTCCATCCCTTCCGCGACGGCAACGGCCGGGTCGGCCGGTTACTACTACCCTTGATGATGGCCGCGGAAGGCCATGTCCCGCTCTATCTGTCTCCGTACATCGAGGCACACAAGCCGGCGTACTACGCTGCCCTCAAGGCCGCACAGCAGCGCCATCATTGGCATGTAACCGTGGCATTCGTCGCTGAAGCGATTGTCGGAGCGGTGAACGAGCTGATGGCCTCGAGGCGTGCCCTCAAGCAGTTGCGGGCCACTTGGGCAAGCCGGCGGAAGTTCCGCACAGGCTCCTCGGCGGCGAGAGCAATGGACCTGTTGCTGCACTATCCGGTCATCACGGCCAGCCGGTTGGCTTCGTTGCTCGGCGTGAGCCCAGTGGCGGCCGGAACGGCGATCGATCAATTGGCCACCGTCGGAATCGTGCACGAACGAACGGGCCACCGGCGCAACCGAATCTTCGCCGCATCGGAGGTCCTGTCGATCCTCAATAGGCCGTTTGGCGAGGAACCGATCTTGCCGGAGCGCTGACGTCACGGAATGGCGTGTCAGGCCCTCACCCCTTGATGCGCGCGCCCGCCGGGTCGTAGGGGCAGCGCAGCGAGACCTTCGCCGCGAGCCGCGTGCCCGCGAGATCGACCTCGAACCTGCCACTGTCGAGCCATGCCGCGTCGATCGCCGCGCCGTCGTCGCGCCTGACGTAGCCCAAGCCGACGGACGCACCGATCGTATGGCCGTAACCGGCTGACGTGAGGTCGCCGACCGGCCGGCCGTCCCGCAGCAGCGCCTCGCCGCCCCACAGCAGCGGCTCGCCGTCCTGCAGGACGACCGACA
Source organism: Reyranella sp. (assembly GCA_022844015.1). Classification (GTDB taxonomy): domain Bacteria; phylum Pseudomonadota; class Alphaproteobacteria; order Reyranellales; family Reyranellaceae; genus Reyranella. Next base: position 50,135 of record JALHMO010000024.1, read on the forward strand.
CAAGCCGCCGTGCCAGCGGCTTGCCCCTGGCCGCCACCAGCGCCTTGTGGCCGATGAAGCCGCCCGGCTTGTCGAGCTTCACCGCCCAGGCGAGGCCGGCATTGAACGGCGTGTCGTCGGGCGTAAGCTCGCGACCCCAGGCGCGGTAGCCCTTCTCGAGCCGCAGGCTCTCGACGGCGTAGTAGCCGGCATCGCGAAGGCCAAGGCCGGCGCCGGCCTCGTGCAGGATCTCGAAAACCGTGACCGCGAACTCGACCGGCACGTAGAGTTCCCAGCCGAGTTCGCCCATGTAGGTGCGACGGGAGGCCAGAACCGTGGCAGGACCGACGCCGACCTCGCGACAGCTGGCGAACGGGAACCCTTCATTGGAGAAATCGGCGCTGCTCACCTTCTGCAAGAGGGCGCGGCTTTGCGGCCCCATCAGCGACAGCACGGTCCAGGCCGACGTCACGTCGGCAAACGTGACGAACGAATCCTCGGGCACGTGGCGAGTGAGCCAGTCCATGTCGCGCACCGGCTGGGCCGAGCCGGTGATGATCAGGAACCTGTCGCGCGCCAGGCGAGCGACGGTGAGGTCGCTCTCGAAGGTGCCGCGCTCGTTCAGGATGCCGGTGTAGACCGTGCGGCCGACCGGCACGGCGACGTCGTTGGCGGCCAACCGCTGCAACGCCGCCTCGGCATCGCGGCCTTGTACCAGGATCTTGCCGAACGAGGTCTCGTCGACCACCGTCACGCCCTCGCGCGTGGCGCGGTGCTCGGCGCCGACGGCATCGAACCAGGCGCCGCGGCCCCAGCCATACTGCATGTCAGGCGTCTTGCCGACGCCGGCAAACCAGTTGGGCCGCTCCCAGCCCATCTTGTTGCCGAACCAGGCACCGCGCGCCTTCAGCCGGTCGTAGAGCGGCGAGCGGCGAAACGGCCGGCCGCTCTCCTGCTCGCGCTGCGGCCACGGCATCTTGTAGTGCAGGCCGAGAGTCTCTGCGACACGCGTGCGCAGCCACGTGTCGTTGCCGTGGAAGCCGGCGAAGCGCCTGATGTCGACCGGCCACAGGTCGAGCGTCGGCTCGCCGGCGACGATCCACTCCGCCAGCGCCATGCCGGCGCCACCCGAGCTGGCGATGCCCATAGAGTTGAAGCCCGCGCCGACGAAGAAGTTCCGGAGCTGCGGCGCCTCGCCCAGCACGTAGTTGAGATCGGGCGTGAAGCTCTCCGGGCCGTTCATGAACGTCTTGATGCCGGTCTTCTCCAGGGCCGGGACACGGATCAGGGCGTTGTCCATCAGGATCTGGAACTGGTCCCAGTCGTCCGGCAGCATGCCGAACTCGAAATCGTCGGGGATGATGTCCTTGTTCCACGGCTTGGCCTCGGGCTCGAAGCCACCCATCAGCAGGCCGCCGACCTCCTCCTTGAAGTAGATGTAGCCGTCGGGATCGCGCATGACCGGCAGGTCGCGCGGCACGCCCTCCATCTTCTCGGTGACGATGTACATGTGCTCGCACGAGTAGAGCGGCACCGTCACGCCGACCGAGCGGGCGAGCTGGCGCGCCCACTGGCCAGCACAGCACACCACAATCTCGGCCTCGATCGGCCCGTCGGTCGTCTGCACGCCGGTGACGCGGCCATCCTTGGTGTCGACCTTCGTCACCCGCGTCTTCTCGAAGATGCGCACGCCGGCACTGCGCGCGCCCTTGGCCAGTGCCTGGGTGATGTCGGCCGGGTTGGCCTTGCCATCCCCTGGGAGCCACACCGCGCCTACCAGGTCATCGGTCCGCATGATGGGATACTTCTCGCCGGCCTGTTTCGGCGTCAGCGGCTCGCACTCGACGCCTTGTGCGTTGGCCATGGCGGCTGAGCGGCGCAACAGGACCATACGCTCCTCGGTGCGCGCCACCGACAGGGAGCCGCACTGCTTCCAGCCGGTCGCCAGCCCGGTCTCGGCTTCGAGCCTTGCGTAAAGCTCGGTGCTGTAGCGGATCAGGCGGGTGAGATTCTGGTAGCTGCGCAGCTGGCCGACGAGGCCCGCGGCATGCCACGTCGTGCCGCCGCTCAGCCGGCCCTGCTCCAGCAGCACGACGTCCTTCCAGCCGAGCTTGGCCAGGTGATAGGCAGTCGAGCAGCCCATGATGCCGCCGCCGACGATGACGACGCGGGCTCGAGTGGGAAATGAAGCAGACATGATCTTTTCCTGTGGCCCATCCTTCGAGACGCCGCGCCACGCGCGGCTCCTCAGGATGAGGGGATTGCCGAAATACCAACCTCGTCCTGAGGAGGCGCGTAGCGCCGTCTCGAAGGACGCGCAACAAAGGGCAACGTCACAGCCGCCCCGCCAGCGCTGCCTCGTACATGCGGCGCATTTCCGGCACGCCGGCCTTGACCGGATTGCCGCCGGCCGTCGGGTCGACGGCGGCCATCTCCGAGAACTTGTCGAGGTGGCTTTCCTCGACGCCGAGCTCGGCGAGGGAGTGCGGGATGCCGACACGGCGCCGCAAGTCGAGCGTCCATTCCATGAAGCCGTCGAACGTCGGGTTGCGCAGCCCGAGCCAGCGCGACAGGCGCTGGATATTCTCGTCGATCGCCGATCGATTGAACTGCAGCACGTAGGGCATGGCGACGGCGTTGGTGAGCCCGTGATGGGTGTCGAGCACGGCACCGACCGGGTGCGACAGCGAATGGATGGCCCCGAGGCCCTTCTGGAAAGCCGTCGAGCCCATCTGCGATGCCGCCAGCATGTGGCTGCGCGCCTCGAGGTCGCGGCCGTTCTCGACGGCGCGCACGAGGTTGTCCTTGACCAGCCGCATGCCCTCGACGGCGATGCCCTCGGCATAGGGGTGGTAACC
>JALHMO010000025.1 GCA_022844015.1 Reyranella sp.
CTCGACTTGCCGTCGACGAGATCACGCAGGCTCGTCGGCCCGGCGCCCAGCCGCTCGACCGGATAGGTAAGGTCCGCGACCGGGCCGATGCTGCCGATGGCACACGGGCCATGCAGGTACCGCTTGCGGATGCGTGCGTTCAGCACCGGCGACTCGCGCCGCGGATCGGTGCCGATCAGCAGGATGGCGTCCGCCTGGTCGATCCCACGGACGCCGGGATTGAAGATGTAGCCGCCGCGCACGCCCGCCTCGAGCTTGGCGCCATCCTGGCGGCAGTCGATATTGGGCGAGCCCAGCGCCGCCATCAGATCCTTGAGCGCGACCATCGATTCGGCGTCGCACTGGTCGCCCACGATCGCCGCGATCCTCGCCCCATCGACGCCTTCGAGCCTGGCGGCGATCGCGCCGAAAGCATCGGCCCAGGTCGCTTCCACCAGCTTGTTGCCCCGTCGCAGGTAGGGCCGATCGAGGCGCTGGTAGCGCAGCCCGTCGATCGCGTGTCGCGTCTTGTCGGAGATCCACTCCTCGTTCACGTCGTCGTTCAGGCGCGGCAGGACGCGCATGACCTGCGCGCCGCGCGTGTCGATGCGGATGTTGCTGCCCAACGCATCGAGGACGTCGATCGATTCGGTCTTGGTGAGCTCCCACGAGCGCGCCTCGAAGGCATAGGGCTTGGAGGTCAGCGCGCCGACCGGGCAGAGATCGACCAGGTTGCCCGACAGCTCGGTGCTGAGCGCATGCTCGACATAGGTCGTGACTTCCATGCTCTCGCCGCGGCCGGTCGCGCCCAGCTCCTCGACGCCCGCCACCTCGGTGGCGAAACGGATGCAGCGCGTGCAGTGGATGCAGCGATTCATCGACGTCTTGACCAGCGGGCCGAGCTCCTTGTCGGGCACGGCGCGCTTGTTCTCGTGAAATCGGCTGCGGTCGAAGCCGTAGCCCATCGCCTGGTCCTGCAGGTCGCATTCGCCGCCCTGGTCGCAGATCGGGCAGTCGAGCGGATGATTGATCAGCAGGAACTCCATCACGCCCTTGCGTGCCTTCTGCACCATCGGCGTGGTGGTGAAGATCTCCTGCTTGTCGGCGACCGGCAGCGCGCAGCTCGCCTGGGGCTTGGGCGGACCCGGCTTCACCTCGACCAGGCACATGCGGCAGTTGCCGGCGATCGAGAGGCGCTCATGATAGCAGAAGCGCGGCACCTCGATGCCCGCCAGCTCGCAGGCCTGCAGGATAGTGATGCCGGCCGGCACCTCCATCTCGACGCCGTCGATCTTGATCTTGGGCATTGCCTGCTCCCTGCCCTACTCGGCTGCCAGCTTCTCGGTGCGCGCGCGGATGCGGCGCTCCATCTCGGGCCGGAAATGCCGGATCAACCCCTGGATTGGCCATGCCGCGGCATCGCCCAGCGCACAGATCGTATGGCCCTCGACCTGCCGCGTAACGTCCTCCAGCGCATCGATCTCGTCGAGACGGGCGTTGCCCGTCACCATCCGCTCCATGACGCGCCACATCCAGCCAGTGCCCTCGCGGCACGGCGTGCACTGGCCGCAGCTCTCGTGCTTGTAGAACTGGCTGAGCCGGGCGATCGCCTTCACCACGTCCGTCGACTTGTCCATGACGATGACGGCGGCCGTGCCGAGACCGGACTTCTGGTCGCGCAGCGAGTCGAAATCCATCAGCACGGTGTCGCAGATCGACTTGGGCAGCAGCGGCACCGACGCCCCACCCGGGATCACCGCCAGCAGATTGTCCCAGCCGCCGCGCACGCCGCCGCAATGCCGGTCGATCAGCTCGCGCAGCGGGATGCCCATCTCCTCCTCGACATTGCACGGCCTGTTCACGTGGCCCGAGATGCAGAACAGCTTGGTGCCGGTGTTGTTGGGCCGGCCGATGCCGGCGAACCACGGCGCGCCACGGCGCAGGATGGTGGGCGCGACGGCGATCGACTCGACGTTGTTCACCGTCGACGGGCAGCCGTATAGACCGGCGCCGGCCGGGAACGGTGGCTTCAGCCGCGGCATGCCCTTCTTGCCCTCGAGGCTCTCCAGCAGCGCCGTCTCCTCGCCGCAGATGTAGGCGCCGGCGCCGCGATGGACGTAGAGGTCGAAATCCCAGCCCGAGCCGCAGGCATTCTTGCCCAGCAAACCCGCGTCGTAGGCTTCGCGGATCGCCGCCATGAGGTTCTGCGCTTCGTTGTAGAACTCGCCGCGCACGTAGATGTAGCCGGCGTTGGCGCGCATCGCGAAACCGGCGATCAGGCAGCCTTCGACGAGAAGGTGCGGATCGTGCCGCATGATGTCGCGATCCTTGCAGGTGCCGGGCTCCGACTCGTCGGCATTGACGATGAGATAGTGCGGCCGGTCCTTCACCTCCTTGGGCATGAAGGACCATTTCAGGCCGGTCGGGAAGCCGGCGCCGCCGCGGCCGCGCAGGCCGGACTTCTTCATCTCCTCGATGATGGCGTCGTGGCCGCGCTCGATCAGCGCCTTGGTGCCGTCCCAGGCGCCGCGCTTGCGCGCGCCCTCGAGCCGCCAGTCGCCATAGCCGTACAGGTTGGTGAAGATGCGGTCCTTGTCGGCAAGCATCGCTACGCGCTCCTGAGAGTCGTCGGGCCGCCCTCTGGCGCCGAGGTCTGCCGATCGACTTGCGGTCCCGGCTTCGGCGTCTCGCCGCGCCGGAAGGCGTCGAGCACCTTCTGCAGCGACGTCTCGTCGAGGTCCTCGTAGAAATCGTCGTTGATCTGCACGACCGGCGCGTTCACGCACCCGCCCAGGCACTCGACCTCCTGCACGCTGAAGGTATCGCCGTCCGCCGCGTGCTCGCAGGCCTTCATGATCGCGTCGGAGCCGCGCAGCCAGCACGGCGTCGTGGTGCAGACCTGCAGCAGGTACTTCCCGCGCGGGCGCAGCTGGAACATCGTGTAGAAGGTCGCGATCTCGTAGACGCGGATCGGCGCCATATCGAGGAGCCTCGCGACCTCGTTCATCGCCACGCGCGGCAGCCAGCCCTGCTGGCGTTGCGCGAGGTCGAGCACGCCGATCACCGCGCTGGCCTGGCGGCCGGGCGGGTAGTTGGCCATCAGGGCCCGCGCCTTGGCGAGGTTTTCCGGCGTGAAGGCGAAGTGCGCAACCTGCGGCACGTCCTTGGGATCGGCGGTGACCATCGACATCGAACCGTCTCCTACCGATCGATCTCGCCGAACACGATGTCGAGCGAGCCGATGTTGGCCGACATGTCGGCCAGCTGATGTCCCCTGGTCATCATGTCGAGAGCCTGCAGATGCGGGAAGCCGGGCGCGCGGATCTTGCAGCGATACGGCTTGTTGGTGCCGTCGGACACGAGATAGACGCCGAACTCGCCCTTGGGCGCCTCGACGGCGGTGTAGGTCTCGCCGGCCGGCACCTTGTAGCCTTCGGTGTAGAGCTTGAAGTGATGGATCAGGGCCTCCATCGAGCCCTTCATCTCGCCGCGCCGCGGCGGCGAGATCTTGCGATCGTCGATCCGCACGGGCCCCTCGACCTTGCGCAGGGCCGCCACACACTGCTCCATGATCCGCACGCTCTGGTACATCTCCTCGATGCGAACCAGGTAGCGGGCGAAACAGTCGCCGGTCTTGCCGATCGGGATGTCGAAATCCATCCGATCATAGACGTCGTAGGGCTGCGACTTGCGCAAGTCCCAGGGGATCCCCGAGGCGCGGATCAGCGGCCCCGAGAAGCCCCAGTCGAGCGCCTGCTGCTGATCGACGACGCCGATGTCCACCGTGCGCATCCGGAAGATGCGGTTCTCGTTCAGGAGCTTCTCGATGTCCTTGAGGAACGGGTAGAACTGCTTGATCCACGCTTCCATCGAGTCGAGCATGCCGTCCGGCATATCCTGGTGCACGCCGCCGGGACGGAAATAGGCCGCGTGCATGCGCGAGCCGCTGACGCCCTCGTAGTATTCCATCAGGAGCTCGCGCTGCTCGAAGCCCCACAGGGGCGGAGTGAGCGCGCCCACGTCCATGGCGAACGTGGTGACGTTCAGCAGGTGATTGAGGATGCGCGTGATCTCGGCAAACAGCACCCGGATGTACTGGCCGCGCTCCGGCGCGGTGATGCCCAGCAGCTTCTCGACGGCGAGCGCGTAGGCATGCTCCTGGCTCATCGGCGAGACGTAGTCGAGGCGGTCGAAGTACGGCACCGCCTGCAGGTAGCTCTTGTACTCGATCAGCTTCTCGGTGCCACGATGGAGCAGGCCGATATGGGGATCGCAGCGCTCGACGATCTCGCCGTCCATCTCCACGACGAGCCGCAGCACGCCGTGGGCCGCCGGGTGCTGCGGCCCGAAATTCATCGTCAGAGTCTTGATCTCGACGTCGGACATGTCAGCTGGCCTTGCCCTTCTCCCCGGCCTTCTCGTCGCCCGGCAGGGGGCGATGGTCGCCTTCCCAGGGGCTCAGGAAGTCGAAGCGGCGGAACTCCTGGGTAAGCTTGACGGGCTCGTACACCACGCGCTTCTGCACGTCGTCCCAGCGCACCTCGACGAAGCCGGTCAGCGGGAAATCCTTGCGCATCGGATGCCCCTCGAAGCCGTAGTCGGTGAGGATGCGCCGCAGATCCGGGTGATCCGAGAACCATACGCCGTAGAGGTCGTAGGTCTCGCGCTCGAACCAGCCAGCCGAGCTGTATACAGGTGCCGCCGACGGCACCGGTGTCGCCTCGTCGGTCGCGACCTTGACGCGGATACGCTGGTTGTTCTTCAGGCTGAGCAGGTTGTAGACGACATCGAAGCGCTTCTCGCGTTCCGGCCAGTCGACGCCGCAGACATCGACCAGCTGCTTGAACAGGCACTTGGGGTCGTCGCGCAGGAAGGTCAGCAGACCGATCAGCTTTTCCGGGGTCGTCTCGAGCATCAGCTCATCGAGACGGATGCTCGTGGCAACGACCGCGCCAGCCGTGGCCTGGCTGACATGGGCGCCGAGCTCCTGCAGCGATACCGCCATCAGCGCACCAGCGTTCCCGTCCGGCGCACCTTCTTCTGGAGCTGCAGCACGCCATAGAGCAGTGCCTCTGCCGTCGGCGGGCAGCCCGGCACATAGACATCGACCGGCACGATCCGATCGCAACCGCGGACCACCGAGTAGCTGTAGTGGTAATAGCCGCCGCCGTTGGCGCACGAGCCCATCGAGATGACGTAGCGCGGCTCGGCCATCTGGTCGTAGACCTTGCGCAGGGCCGGCGCCATCTTGTTGGTGAGAGTGCCAGCGACGATCATGACGTCGGCCGCACGCGGGCTCGGCATCGGGGCGAAGCCGAAGCGATCGAGATCATAGCGGCTCATCCAGCAATGGATCATCTCGACGCCGCAGCAGGCCAGCCCGAAGGTCAGGCCCCACATCGAGCCGGTGCGCGCCCAGGTGATCAGCTTGTCGAGCTGGGCCACGACGAAGCCCTTGTCGGCCAGCTCGTCGTTCAGCGCACGCGACAGCGCCGCCTCGGCGGCCGGACCGGGCTTGGCTTGGGTCGTCACTCCCATTCCAGGGCTCCCTTGCGCCATTCGTAGATGAAGCCGACCGTCAGGACGGCGAGGAAGAGCATCATCGACCAGAACCCGAACAGGCCGATGTCTCCCAGAGCGACGGCCCACGGGAACAGAAAGGCCACTTCGAGGTCGAAAATGATGAACAGGATGGCGACCAGGTAGAAGCGCACGTCGAACTGCCCGCGGGCATCGTCGAAGGGCGCGAAACCGCACTCGAACGGCGACAGCTTCTCGGAATCGGGATTCTGCCGGGCAATCAGGTAGGAGCCGCCGATCATGGCACCGGTCAACCCCATCGCCAGGCCGAGGAAGATCAGGATCGGCAGGTATTCCCTGAGAAGATCTTCCATCGTCACCCCTTTTTAGCGCCCGGTTTTTTATTTGGGCGGCCAGCGTTGGGGCTGGCGCGAGCGACGGGACTCGAACCCGCGACCTCCGGCGTGACAGGCCGGCGTTCTAACCAACTGAACTACGCCCGCAATAGCCCCCAACGGCGCGCGAGAGATATAGGACACCCCGGAACGAGTCAAGCATACCGCACTCGCGAAGGCGTGCGTAAGTGCCGGAATTACAACGGTTTCCACGCTGCAGACGAGAGGCTGAAAAAAACCCCGCAGAGGAAGACTACGGGTGCGTCGCGCACGGTCGTTTTTCTCGCCTGTCGCCGGCGACTTCACCTGTGCTACCACCGGCCCCGGGCGATTAGCTCAGCGGTAGAGCATTCCCTTTACACGGGACAGGTCGGCGGTTCGATCCCGTCATCGCCCACCAGCCATCTCTTTGCTGGGAGCGCGCCACTCCAATAGCGCTGTTCTTCTTGTTGGCCTCACATCCCACGAGCGGCACGGGCTTGGCGCGTTCACAGGCGCTAACTTTGGCCGGTCCAGCAAATTCCTCATCCTGAGGAGGTCGCGCAGCGACCGTCTCGAAGGATGGGCGACACACGAAATAGTTGGAAAACCGATGTCGCAGCACCCGATTTGTTGCCGACCAAAGGGCGAAGGTTACTTCGCCCGAATCGAGACGCCGCCCTCCGGGCCGCTCCTCAGGGTGAGGTCTTCGGTAAGGTTAGCGCCTGATGAGTGGCGCGCTCCCAGCAGAAGAGCCGCTCCCAGCAAAGCCCTAGTTGATCGCGTCCCTGAGTTGCTTGCTCGCCTTGAAGCGCGGCACGCTGGCCGCGGCGATCTTGATCTTCTCGCCGGTTCTGGGATTTCGCCCTTCTGTCGCCTTGCGCTTCGACACCTGGAACGTACCGAACCCGACAAGAAGCACTTTTTCTTTCTTTTTCAATGACTTGGTTATTACTGTCAGCATGGCGTCGACGGCGCCGGCGGCATCCGTCTTGGTAAGGTTGGTCGAGGCGGCGACGGCGGCGATCAAATCGTGCTTGTTCACGGGTCAACCCCAGCAAGGTCCGGCAAGTGGAAATCTAGAGGCGCCAGGAAAACGGCGTCAACCGACAATACCACATTTTGTATTCTTGCCGAGCAAGAAGCCACATAGATAGGGCCTGACGTGACGAAGCCCCGGAAGTCTCCCTCCGGGGCTTCGCCTCGACAGGTTACAGGCCTGGGCTAGTGCGCCCGGACCTCGGCGCCCTCCGCCGGCTTGGCTGGAACGGCTTCGAGGTCGTTCGGCCACTCGATGGCGACCAGCGGCTTGACCAAGGCCCGCGCCAGCACATCGTCCACGGTCGACACCGGCACGATCTCGAGTCCCTTCTTCACATTGTCCGGAATCTCGGGCAGATCGCGCTCGTTCTCCTTCGGGATCAGCACCGTCTTGAGGCCGCCGCGCAGCGCCGCCAACAGCTTCTCCTTGAGGCCGCCGATCGGCAGGACGCGGCCGCGCAGGCTGATCTCTCCTGTCATGGCGACTTCCTTGCGCACCGCGACGCCGGTCAGCGCCGACACGATCGAGGTGATCATGCCCACGCCGGCCGAAGGACCATCCTTGGGCGTCGCGCCCTCGGGCACGTGGATGTGAATGTCGCGCTTCTCGAACAGCACCGGCTTGATGCCGAACGAATGAGCGCGCGAGCGGACGTAGGCATTGGCCGCCTGCACCGACTCCTGCATCACGTCGCCGAGCTTGCCGGTCACCGTCATGCGGCCGCGGCCCGGCACCAGCACCGCCTCGATCTGCAGCAGCTCTCCGCCGACCTCGGTCCACGCCAGGCCGGTCGTGATGCCGACGAGATCCTCGAGCTCCGCCTCGCCGAATCGGAAGCGACGGACGCCGGCATACTTGTCGAGGTTCTTGCGCGTGACCTTCACCTTGGTCGTCCCCTTCATGAGGATTTCCTTGGTGGCCTTGCGGGCGAGATTGGCGAGCTCGCGCTCCAGGTTGCGGACGCCGGCCTCGCGCGTGTAGTAGCGCACGAGGTCACGCACGGCATCGTCGTGGATGTCGAGCTCGCCTTCCTTGAGGCCGTTGGCCTCGATCTGCTTGACGATCAGGTGCTTGCGCGCGATCGCCACCTTCTCGTCCTCCGTATAGCCCGCGAGACGGATGATCTCCATGCGGTCCATCAGCGGCTGCGCCATGCGCAACGAGTTCGCCGTGGTGATGAACATCACGTTCGACAGGTCGTAGTCGACCTCGAGGTAGTGGTCGTTGAAAGTCGAGTTCTGCTCCGGGTCGAGGACCTCGAGCAGCGCCGACGACGGATCGCCGCGGAAGTCGGCGCCGAGCTTGTCGATCTCGTCGAGCAGGAAGAGCGGGTTCGACGACTTCACCTTCTTCATGCTCTGGATGACCTTGCCCGGCAGCGAGCCGATGTAGGTCCGGCGATGGCCGCGGATCTCGGCTTCGTCGCGCACGCCGCCCAGCGACATGCGCACGAAGTTGCGTCCGGTCGCCTTGGCGATCGACTTGCCGAGCGAGGTCTTGCCGACGCCCGGAGGGCCGACCAGGCAGAGGATCGGGCCCTTCATCTTGTCGACGCGCTGCTGCACGGCGAGGTACTCGAGGATGCGCTCCTTGACCTTCTCGAGGCCGTGATGGTCGGCGTTGAGGATGTCCTCGGCGTACTTCAGATCCTTGATGATCTTGGTCGGCTTGCGCCACGGGATCGACAGCAGCCACTCGAGGTAGTTGCGCACCACCGTCGCCTCGGCCGACATCGGGCTCATGGTCCGGAGCTTCTTCAGCTCGCCATTGGCCTTCTCGCGCGCCTCCTTGCTGAGGCGCGTCTTCTTGATACGCTTCTCCATCTCGGAGATCTCGTCGCGACCGTCCTCGGTCTCGCCGAGCTCCTTCTGGATCGCCTTCATCTGCTCGTTGAGATAGTACTCGCGCTGCGTCTTCTCCATCTGCCGCTTGACGCGATTGCGAATCTTCTTCTCGACCTGCAGGACGCCGATCTCGCCTTCCATCAGCCCGAGAATGCGCTCGAGCCGCTTGGACACCGAATCGAGCTCGAGGAGCTGCTGCTTCTCGGCCACCTTCAGCGCCAGATGGGCCGAGATGGTGTCGGCGAGCTTGGCCGGGTCCTCGATCTTGTTGATCGAGACGACGACCTCGGGCGGCACCTTCTTGTTCAGCTTGACGTAGTTCTCGAACTCCGAGACGACGGTCCGCGCAGCCGCCTGGAGCTCGGCCTGCTCGCCGGCCATCTCCTCCATGTCGACGGCATTGGCCTCGAAGAACTCGGCCTTGCCGGTGTAGCCGACGATCTTGACGCGCCGGCCGCCTTCCACCAGCACCTTCACGGTGTCGTCGGGCAGCTTGAGAAGCTGCAGCACGGTGCCGAGCGTGCCGATCTCGTAGATGTCGTTGGGGCCGGGGTCGTCCTGGCTGGCATTCTTCTGGGCGATCAGGAGGATTTGCTTGTCGTCCTTCATGACCTCTTCCAGGGCCTTCACGCTCTTCTCGCGACCGACGAAGAGCGGAACGATCATGCCGGGGAAGACGACGATGTCACGCAGCGGCAGGACGGGATAGGTAGTGCCAAGAGTGGGGGCGTTCATGATGCCTCGCAACTTACGCTGTTAGAGCTACCCGAGCCCCGATCCGCAATTCCCTTCATGGGCAATTCACGGCCCGTAGGCGCGCGCACTCTTCCCAGACATTGGCCCGAACAGGGGGTTGTTCAAGACCTCTTCATCGAGCCGCCGGCAGCGGCGGCATCCGGTATTCAAGACTCGTGCCGGCAAGACTCATGCCGGCGCGGCCGCGATTCCTTCCTTGCGCTCACCATGCACATAGAGCGGCTGCGCTCGCCCTTCGATGACTTCGCGATTGATCACCACCTCCTCGACCCCGTCGAGCGACGGCAGGTCGTACATCGTGTCGAGCAAGACGGTTTCCATGATCGAACGCAGGCCACGCGCGCCCGTCTTGCGCAGGATGGCCTTCTGGGCGACCGCCCTCAACGCGTCCTCGGAGAACTTGAGCTTCACGCTCTCCATGTCGAACAGGCGCTGGTACTGCTTCAGCAATGCGTTCTTCGGCCGCGTCAGGATCTCGATCAGGGCACCCTCGTCGAGATCCTCGAGCGTGGCGACCACGGGGAGACGGCCGACGAATTCCGGGATCAGGCCGTACTTCAGGAGATCCTCGGGCTCGAGGTCGCGCAGCACCTCGCCGGTTCGCCGATCATCGGGGCCCCTCACTTCGGCGCCGAAGCCGATCGACGTGCCCTGGCGGCGCATGGCGATGATCTTGTCGAGGCCGGAGAAGGCGCCGCCGCAAATGAAAAGGATGTTGGTCGTGTCGACCTGCAGGAATTCCTGCTGCGGATGCTTGCGCCCGCCCTGCGGCGGCACGGAGGCGACGGTTCCCTCCATGATCTTGAGCAGGGCCTGCTGGACGCCCTCGCCAGACACGTCGCGCGTGATCGACGGGTTGTCGGATTTGCGGCTGATCTTGTCGACCTCGTCGATATAGACGATGCCGCGCTGGGCGCGCTCGACATTGTAGTCGGCCGACTGCAGCAGCTTCAGGATTATGTTCTCGACGTCCTCGCCGACATAGCCGGCCTCGGTGAGCGTCGTGGCGTCGGCCATGGTGAACGGCACGTCGAGCATGCGCGCCAGGGTCTGCGCCAGCAACGTCTTGCCGCAGCCGGTCGGGCCGATCAGCATGATGTTCGACTTGGCGATCTCGACGTCGTTCGCCTTGCCGCCATGGCCGAGACGCTTGTAGTGATTGTGCACCGCGACGGCGAGGATCCGCTTGGCCTGATCCTGGCCAATCACGTAGTCGTCGAGGATCTGGCGGATCTCCTTCGGCGACGGCACGCCGTCCTTGGACTTCACCAGGGTGGTCTTGTTCTCCTCCCGGATAATGTCCATGCAGAGTTCGACGCATTCATCGCAGATGAACACGGTCGGTCCGGCGATGAGCTTGCGAACTTCGTGCTGGCTCTTGCCGCAGAAGCTGCAATAGAGGGTATTGCGGGAATCGCCCCCGGACTTGGCGGCTGGCATGACGGTAACGCACCTCCGCTTGCGCGGCCCGCTCCGGCGGGCCCGCTCGCTGTTCTATGTTAAACTCGCCCCCCGGATCGCCACAACATCAAAATATGGTGTGTAGGCCGGCCAAGACGAAACAATTGGTCGTGAACCCCTCAGGATGCGGCGGCCTGGATGGTGGGAGTCGGCCGCTTCTCGAGCACGTCGTCGATCAGCCCGAACTCCTTGGCCTCGGCGGGTGAGAAGAACTTGTCGCGCTCCATCGCCCGCTCGATCTCCTCGATCGTGCGGCCGGTGTGGCTGACGTACATCTGGTTCAGCCGCGCCCGGGTCAGCAGGATCTCGCGGGCATGGATCTCGATGTCGGTGGCCTGCCCCTGGGCGCCGCCCGACGGCTGGTGGATCATGATCCGCGCATTGGGCAGGGAGAAGCGCTTGCCCTTGGCGCCCGCCATCAGCAGCAGCGAGCCGGCCGACGCCGCCTGGCCGAACACCAGCGTCGAGATCAGCGGGCGGATGTACTGCATGGTGTCGTAGACGGCGAGACCCGAGGTCACGACGCCGCCGGGCGAGTTGATGTAGAAGGCGATGTCCTTGGTCGGGTTCTCGGCTTCCAGATAGAGAAGCTGAGCGCAGACCAGACCGGCCACGTTGTCCTCGATCGGCCCGTTCAGGAAGATGATCCGCTCCTTGAGCAGGCGTGACCAGATGTCGTAGCCGCGCTCGCCGCGGGCCGACTGCTCGACCACCATCGGCACATAGTAGTTGTTGTAGACTTCCAGCGGATCGCGTTCGCGACTCATCGCGGGCCCCCTTGGTGACTGTAAAACAAAAGTGGCAGCGCCGACGGTCCGGTTCAAGATCGGCGCCGGCGCATCAATTCGCCGCTGCCCCTTCCGCGGCCCTGTCTTCCGCCGCCTTGTCCTCTTCGGCCTCGCGGGCGGCCTTCACCAGTTCCTCGGGGGTAACCGACTTCTCGTCGACCTTGGCCAGCTCGAGAATGAAATCGACGGTCTTCTCCTCGAAGATCGGGGCGCGGAGCTGCTCCTTGATCTCGGCATTCTTGGTGTAGAACTCCATCACCTGGCGCTCCTGCCCAGGATAGCGCATGGCCTCGCGCATGACGGCCTGATTCAGCTCCTCCGGGGTGACGTCGATGCCGTTCGACCGCCCGACATCGGCCAGAAGCAGGCCCAGCCGGACCCGGCGCTCCGCGATGTCGCGATACTCCTTGCGCATGGTTTCCTCGTCGCCTTCGAGCTTCTGGCCGTTCTTCTTGGCCTCCTCGATGCGCTGCCAGATGGCGTTGAATTCGCCTTCGACCAACCCTTCGGGAACCGCGAACTTGTGGGTCTCCGCGAGCTTGTCGAGGAGCTGGCGCTTGATCATCGTTCGCGAGATGCGGGCGTAGTCCTGGCCGATGCGCTCGGCGACGGCCTTGCGCAGGGCGTCGAGGCTGTCGAAATTGTTGGCCTTGGCCAGCTCGTCGTCGATCGGACGGTCAACCAGCTCGCGAATCTCCTTGATCGTGCACTTGAACACGGCATCCTTGCCGGCGAGCTCGGCATTGCCGTAGTCGGCCGGGAAGGTGACCTTCACCTCGACGTCCTTGCCCACCTCGGCGCCGACCAGCTGATCCTCGAAGCCCGGGATGAAGGACCCGGAGCCGATCTCGAGGGTGTAGTCCTGCGCCGAGCCACCCGGAAACTCCACGCCATCGACCGAGCCCACGAAGTCGATCTTGAGGGCATCGCCCTTCTGCGCCGGCCGCGGCGGATCGACCGGCTTCTGCTCGCGATTGGCCTTGGCGATCCGGCCAACAGCCTCCTCCACGTCGCTGTCCGGCACGACCGCTTTCAACCGCTCGAGCGCGACGTCGGAAAAGTCGAGCTTGCCGATCTCGGGAAGGACCTCGAGGGCGACCTCGAACTCGACGTCCTTGCCCTCCTCGAGTTGCTTGAGGTCGATGCGCGGCTGCAGCGCCGGCTTCAATCCGCGATCCTCGATGGCCTTGGCGGTGCTCGTGTTGACCGCCTGCTCGAGAGCCTCGCCGAACAGCGCCTGGCCATACTGCTTCTTCAGGAGACCGACAGGCACCTTGCCCTGCCGGAAGCCCGGCATCTGGGCGGTCTTCGCCATGTCGGCCAGGCGAGAATCGACCTGGGCCGCGAGGTCGCCGGCGGGAACCACGATCTTGAATTGCCGCTTCAAGCCTTCGGCCGGGAGTTCGGTCACTTGCATCGTCACACTTCCATTTCCGTAGTGGTGCGGGCGGAGGGACTTGAACCCCCACGCCTTGCGGCACGAGAACCTAAATCTCGCGTGTCTACCAATTTCACCACGCCCGCCCGTCGAAGGGCCCCGTTGTCGGCCCCTTCCCGGGCCAGCGCCGGCGGGCCGCGCCGCGAGGCGCGCCTCTTAGCTTGTGCCCGGCGAGCGGTCAATTGATCGCCAGTGCCGCGTCCAAAGCCTCCGGCAAGCGCGCAATCAGGTCCTCCGCGATCAGGCCGTGGCGGCCGAACCGGAAGGCGCTCTCGCCATGCAGCCATGCCGCCGCCGCCGCCGCCGCGAGCGGCGACAGGCCTTGCGCCATCAACCCGCCGGCAATGCCGGCCAGCACGTCGCCGGAGCCCGCTGTCGCGAGGCTGGCAGGGGCGTGGACGTTGATCACCGCCCGTCCATCGGGAGCCGCCATCACAGTGCTCGGTCCCTTCAGCAGCACCGTCGCGCCGCTGCGCGCCGCCGCCCGTCGCGCCCGCTCGACCTTGTCCGGCTCGTCGGCCAGATCGGCGAACAGCCGGCGAAACTCGCCTTCGTGCGGCGTCATCAGGGTCGGCCCGGCGATGGCCGCGAACAGTTGCCCGGGCGAGCCGGCAAAAGCCGTGATGGCGTCGGCGTCGAGCACCACCGCGCGCCGTGCGGCGAGAGCAGCGAGGCAGGCGGCCCGCGTCCGCTCGTCGATACCCGAACCCGGGCCAACGAGGACGGCATTGCGCCGCGAATCGGCGAGCAGCCTGCCGAAGGCCGGCGCGTCCTCGCTCTCGACGATCAGGTTGCCCGGTTCGGCCGCCTGATAGACCGGCATCGCCGCACGCGGCACCGCGACGGTCACGAGGCCCGCCCCGGCACGCCGGGCGGCCAGAGCGCCGAGGCGCGCCGCGCCGGTCGCCGTTGCGCCACCCAGGATGGTGAGGTGGCCGCGCGCGAACTTGTGATCCGCCAGACCGTCGCGCCCGAGCAAAGGGCGCCACAGGGCCGGCCCGTTCAACCACAGGCGAGGCGCGATGGCGTCCAGCACGGCAGCCGGAATGCCGATATCCACGAGGTGCAGGACGCCGCAGCGCCGGAGCCCCTCGACGGAGTAGTGGCCAGGCTTGGCGCGGAAGAAAGTGACCGTCCGCTCGGCCGACAGCGTCCGCCCCAGCACCTGCCCCGTGTCGCCGTGCAGGCCGCTCGGCACGTCGACGGCGACGACGACGAGACGATCGGCATTGATCCGGTCGACGACCGCCCCGGCAATCCCCTCGATGGCTCGCGACAGGCCCGCCCCGAACAGGGCGTCGACCACCAGAGGGCGCCCGTCGAGCAGGCCCGGCGACAGCGTTTCCACCGGCCCAGCCCAGCCCTGCGCCGCCCATGCCGCGTCGCCCTTCAAGTCCTCGCGCACCCCGAGCAGCCCCAGCCGGACCGGCCAGCCCGCTTCCTTCAGGTGACGCGCCGCGACAAACCCGTCGCCGCCGTTGTTGCCGGGGCCGCACAGCACGACGACCGGACGCCGGCGATGGTGCGCCGCCACGGTTGCCGCGACAGCCCGTCCGGCGATCTCCATGAGCCGGCTGCCCGGGATGCCGCCGGCGATGGCGGCGGCGTCAGCCTTGGCCATCTCGGCGCACCGCAGCAGGGCGAGGTCGCCGCTGGTCTGGAGGTCGCGCACTGCCGGTTCAGGAAGGACGACGCGGGAGCGAATGGGGCGGCCGACCGGACTTGAACCGGCGACATCCAGAATCACAATCTGGCGCTCTAACCACCTGAGCTACGGCCGCCATCACTGGTCGCTCCCGACGACGGGCGCCTTCCTACGCTTGGCCGGCGGGAGCGTCAAGAAACCGGCGGCGTGGGCGGCAGCAGACGATCGATCGCCTTGATCCAGACCTCGCAGGCTTCGGTGAACGACAGGCCATGGTCCTCGCGCATGCGCGCCCAGCTTTCGAAATCGATCAGGGAGTCGATGACGATCAGCAGTTGGCGCTGCCGGTCCTCGGGAAGCGTCGACAGCTCCGGCCGATACATCATCTCGACGCGCTTGAGGATCGCCTGGCGGGCGAGCAGCACGCGGTTGTTCAGCTCGAGCGACTCACTCTTGTTCAGCATCATGGCACGCCATAGCGGCAACCACGCCTCGCAGATCGCCCCTCGCCTCTCGACGTGGTTCTTCAACCGGGTCGCCCGGTCGCCGTCGATGTCGCCGCCCGTGGCGAGCGTCGCCGCCTGCAGGAAGGTGTGGTCCGTTGCCGCGACACGCAACTCGTGCAGGTCGCTGAAGCGTTCGAACACCGAGCGCACGGAGACCCCTGCCCGCTCGGCGATCTGCGCCGCCGTGGGGATGCGGGGATCCTTGCGCAGCAGCTCGATGTACGCCTCCACGATGGCCTGCCTGGTGCGCGCACTGCGCAGGCGGCGACCGTCGATCCGGGCGGGCTTGGGATTGTGTTGCGCGGCCAATGAACTGTTCGGTCGAGTGTCGCCGGCAGGCGCTTCGACATCACTGTCCGAGCGATAGACCTGGGCCCGATCGAGCCCGTGATGACACAGCACGATTTCCGCCGGCGCGGGAACTCGAACTCTACCGGCAACGCCCGCGGGACGCCACCGCTTCAGAGGGCCCTGGCCCGCGCACTCCCTGGTCGGCGCACGGCATTCGAATGCGACGACGCAAGGCGACAGAAATGTCGCGGCGAGCGATCGTTTCGGAACACGCCCTACGACCTGCTCTCGGCCGGCGCGGCGGGTGTGGGTGGCAGGAGACGGTCGATGGCGGCAATCCAGACCGAGCAGGCTTCCTCGAACGACATGCCGTGCTGCTCGCGCATGCGCGCCCAGCTCTCGTTGTCGGTGATCGCCTCCAGGGCGATCAACAGGTGCTCGCGCTCGCGGTCCGGCAGGGTTGCCAGCTCAGGCTGATACATGACCCTGATGCGATCGACCGTGCGCTCCCGGGCGAGGCGGAGGCGCTGGCGCAACTCGGGATCTTCCGGCGCGCTGAAGACGAGCACGCGCCACAAGGCCGTGCCGCGTTCGCAGGTTCCCGCCCGCGTCTCGACCTGGGAGCGGATCCGGACCTGGCGGTCGCCGTCGACATTGCGTGCCGGGGCGAGGGCCGCGGCCTGGGCGAGGCTGTAGTCGGCTGCGGCCACCCGCAACTTGCCGAGATCGGGGAACCGCTCAAAGATCGATCGAACCGAGTATCCCGCGCGCTCGGCGATCTGCGCTGCCGTCGGCATCTGCACGACCGGATTCTCGCGCACGAGGGCCAGGTAGGCCTCGATGATCAGCTGCTTGGTGTGCTCACTGCGCAGGCGACGGCCATCGATCCTGGCCGGCCGGGACGCCGCCACGGGCGGCCCCGAGGTTTCGCGGGAATTCAGGTCGGATGTACCCTTTGCCACCGATGCCACCGCTCAGGCGTGACCGGATCACCGAATTTGGCAATCACAGTGCAGCAAGTATAGGCGCTCGCCGGCGCAAGCCAAGCATCCCGCACCACCACATCGCAATCTTGCATCGCGATGCCTACCGGCGGAAGTGCTGGCGAAGCCGCTCGATCGCATCGTCCAGGGTCGCATCGTGCTTGCAGAAGCAGAAGCGGGCGAAGTGGCGGGGGGCATCGGCCGGCCGATCGTAGAAGGCGCTCACCGGCACCGCCGTGACCCCGGCCTCGATCGTGATGTGGCGGCAGAAATCCTCGTCGGTGCCGTTGAAGCCCAGCGGCCGGAAGTCGGTGGTGACGAAGTAGGTGCCGTGCGCCGGCAGCACGTCGAAGCCGATCTCCTGCAGGGCGCTGCCGAGGCGATCGCGCTTCGCCCGCATATCGCCGGCAAGCGTCGCGAAGTAGTCGTCGCCGAGGCGCAACCCGACAGCGGCCCCCCATTGCAGGTTCGGCGGCGTCGTGAAAGTCATGAACTGGTGCGTCCTGGCGATCGTCCGAATGAGGTCGGGGGCCGCGGTGACGTAACCGACCTTCCAGCCGGTCAGGCTGAAGCTCTTTCCCGCCGAGCCGATGCGGACGGTCCGCTCGCGCATTCCCGGCAGGCCCATGATCGACACGTGGCGCCGGTCGTCGAAGACGATGTGCTCGTAGACCTCGTCGCAGACAGCGTAGGCGTCGTGCTCCTGGCAGAGCCCGGCGATGAACCCGAGCTCGTCGCGGTCGAACACCTTGGAGCAGGGATTCATCGGCGTGTTGAAGAGGATCAGCTTGGTGCGCCGGCTGAAGGCCGCAGCCAGTTCCTCGCGCGGCAGCCGCCAGGTCGGAGGCTCGAGGCGCACCAGCCTCGGCACGCCGCCGGCCCGCCGCACGATCGGCAGGTAGGAATCGTAAAGCGGCTCGATCAGGACGACCTCGTCGCCGGGCTCGACCAGGGCGAACAGGCAGTCGCCCAAGGCCTCGGTCGCACCCGACGTCACCATCACCTCGGACTGCCAGTCGACATCGAGGCCCTGGAATCGCTTGGCATGGGCGGCGACCGCCTGGCGCAGCTCGGGAATTCCCATCATCGGGGGATACTGGTTGTGCCCCTCCATCAGGTACTCGGCAGCCGCCGCGCGGACGGCCAGAGGCCCCTTGTCGTCGGGGAACCCCTGCCCGAGATTGACCGAGCGATGCTCCCGCGCGAGCGCCGACATGACCTCGAATACCGTGGTGCCGAGGGCCATCATCGTCGAATTGGCCGGCTTCATAGGGTCTTCTCTATTGCTTAAAATATGGGCGGACATCTGAACACAATTTCATCAATCAGATCATTTATCGGTCATCATCGCCCTTCACTCATGTCTCTTGTTTGTGGATAACTTTGGCATGAAATCTGCTCTACGCGGAAGTATGCGAACTGCCTTGCCGGCAGCGCCCCAGTTTGCGTGTGAAAGTGCCGGAAGGAAATGAAGAAGATCGAAGCCATCATCAAGCCCTTCAAGCTCGACGAGGTGAAGGACGCCCTCAACCAGATCGGGCTGAAGGGCATCACCGTTCTCGAGGCCAAGGGATTCGGCCGGCAGAAGGGCCACACCGAGCTGTATCGCGGCGCCGAGTATGTCGTGGACTTCCTGCCCAAGGTGAAGATCGAGCTCGTCATCGAGGACGACATGGTCGAGAAGGCGGTCGAGGCTATCCGCGCCTCCGCGCACACCGGTCGCATCGGCGACGGCAAGATCTTCGTGTCGCACATCGACGACGCCATTCGAATTCGTACTGGCGAGCGCGGAGACGCAGCCGTATGAGACCTCGGCCTTTTTGGGGGCATGAGGACGGTAACCACAAGAGAGGGAAGTACGACAGATGGATGCCAAGCAAGTTCTCGCGCTGATCAAGGAGAAGGACGTCAAGTTCGTCGACTTCCGCTTCACCGACCCGCGCGGCAAGTGGCAGCACACCGCCCGCATGGCCTCGGCCACCGACGAGAGCACCTTCGAGGACGGCGTCATGTTCGACGGCTCGTCGATCGCCGGGTGGAAGGCGATCAACGAGTCGGACATGATCCTGATGCCCGACCCCGCGACGGCGGTCCTCGACCCGTTCGCCGCCCAGACCACCCTGATCGTGAGCTGCGACGTGGTCGAGCCCTCGACCGGCCAGCTCTACGCCCGCTGCCCGCGCTCGACGGCCAAGCGCGCCGAGGCGTTCATGAAGTCGTCCGGCATCGGCGACACCGCCGTGTTCGGCCCGGAACTCGAGTTCTTCGTGTTCGACGACGTCCGCTTCGACGTCCAGATGCAGGGCAGCTTCTACCGGCTGACCTCGAGCGAATCGCCGTGGAACAGCGGCGCCGAGTTCGACGGCGGCAACATGGCCCATCGGCCCGGCGTCAAGGGCGGCTACTTCCCCGTGCAGCCGGTCGATTCGCACAACGACCTGCGCGCCGAGATGATGTCGGTATGTTCCGACATGGGCCTGATCATGGAAATCCACCATCACGAGGTGGCGCCCAGCCAGAACGAGCTCGGCTTCCGCTTCGACACGCTGGTGAAGACCGCCGACAACGTGCAGAAGTACAAGTACACCCTGCACAACGTCGCCCACAGCTACGGCAAGACCCTGACCTTCATGCCCAAGCCGCTGTACGGCGACAACGGCTCGGGCATGCACTGCCATCAGTCGATCTGGAAGGACAACAAGCCGCTGTTCGCCGGCTCGGGCTATGCCGACCTTTCGGAGACGGCGCTGTACTATATCGGCGGCATCATCAAGCACGCCAAGGCGCTCAACGCCTTCTGCAACGCCAGCACCAACTCCTACAAGCGCGTCATCCCGGGCTTCGAGGCGCCGGTGCTGCTCGCCTACTCCTCGCGCAACCGCTCGGCTTCGTGCCGCATCCCCTACTCGAATTCGCCGAAGGGCAAGCGCGTCGAGGTCCGCTTCCCGGACCCGTCGGCCAACCCGTACCTCGCCTTCGCGGCGATGCTGATGGCCGGCATCGACGGCATCCAGAACAAGATCCATCCGGGCGACCCGATGGACAAGAATCTCTACGACCTGCCGCCCGAGGAGCTCTCCAAGGTCCCCACGGTCGCCGGCTCGCTGCGCGAGGCGCTGAACGCGCTCGACGCCGACCGCACCTTCCTGACCAAGGGAGGCGTGTTCACCGACGACCAGATCGACGCCTACATGGAGCTCAAGTGGGAAGAGGTCTACAATTGGGAGCACCAGCCGGCGCCGATCGAGTACAAGATGTACTACAGCGTCTGAGCGTCTCTGAACGACCATCTCCAAGGGGGCCTGCGGGCCCCCTTCTCTTTTTCGCCAGTGTTCAAATGGTGCAACTCGGGAAACCACAACTCTATTCTTCCGTCATCCCGAGCGAAGCCACCCGAAGGGTGGCGCAGCCGAGGGACCTGTCTTTGTCGCCATCGCAACAAGAGAGGTCCCTCGACTACGCCTCGCTGCGCTCGGCTCCGCTCGGGATGACGGGAGCATGGGGGCATGTCCGATCGTCCTGGTTGGCAGTGCAGGCTCCAATGGCGGCCCGCTCCAGGGCAGCATAGCCGGGCGGCACTTTCCGTACGGTGGGGGCTCGCGAAAGCGGGCCCTTCTGCTTTTGGCCGATGCATGCAAGTCTCCGCCGGTTTCGCAAGCGGGAGGACGAGCGCGATGTCGGGCTGGATGGACGAGGCGATGAAGGATCTCGAGCCCTGGATCGGGCGTGTGCGCATCGTCGAGGACGACATCGGCCTGATGGCGGTGCGGCGCGCCGCCAGCACCTTCGATCTCGATCCGGCGAGCTTCGAGCGCGGCACCGAGCTGCCGCCGCACTGGTTCACGCTGTTCTTCGCCGAGACCATCGTGCAGCGCGAGCTGGGACCCGACGGCCATCCCAACAAGGGCATCGTGCTGCCGCCGATCCCGATGCCCCGCCGCATGGGCGCGGGACGGCGGGTCGAGGTCAAGGGCCTCCTGCGCGCCGGCGAGCCGGCGGTCAAGAAAGCCGAGGTCGCCAACATCGTCCCCAAGAGCGGCCGCTCGGGCGACATCTTCATTCTCACCATGCGCCACACGATCGAGCAGCACGGCAAGGTCATCGCCGTCGATGAGAACGACGCGATCTACCGCCCGGCGGTGCCGCCCGGCCAGAAGACGACGGCCACCGTGTCGACGCAGGCACGCACCGATCATGCCTGGAGCGACAGGACAAACGTCACCAACACGCTCAACTTCCGCTTCTCGTCGCTCACCTGGAACGCCCATCGCATCCACTACGACGGCGACTACACGCGCAGCGAGGAAGGCTACCCCGCGCTGGTCTCCAACGGCGGCCTGTCGATGCATCTCATGACCGACGCCGCCTTGCGGCATGGCCGCGGTACCTTGATCAATTACACCACCCGCCTGGTCCATCCGATCTGGGTCGGCGACCTGATCGACGTGCGTGGCCGCGAGCAGGAAGGCGGCCGCCTCTCGATCTGGGCGGCCGACAAGAACGGCGTGCTGTGCGGCGAGATGGATCTGGAGTTCGCACCGTGAGCGACGGCCCCCTCGCCGGCGTGCGCGTCATCGACCTGACGACGGTGGTCGTCGGGCCGATCTGCACGCGCACCCTGGCCGACTATGGCGCCGACGTCGTCAAGATCGAGGCGCCGGGCGGCGACCTGCTGCGCACCATGGCGCAGGGCAGCCGCAATCCCGGCATGTCGGGCAAGTTCATCAACTTCAATCGCAACAAGCGCTCGATCGTGCTCGATTTCAAGAATCCGGCGGCGCTCGAGGCCGTGCATCGCCTGATCGCCGGCGCCGACGTATTCGTGAGCAACGTGCGGCCGGAGGGGCTGGCGCGTGCCGGCCTCGACCATGCCAGCCTGGCGCCGAAGAACCCGCGGCTGATCCATTGCTCGATCCTCGCCTTCGGGCGCGGCGGCCGGTACTACAACCGCCCCGCCTACGACCCGATCGTGCAGAGCCTGTCGGGCGTCGCCGGCACGCTGGAGCGGGCGACCGGCGAGCCGCGCTTCGTGCCCATGGTGATGAGCGATCACACGAGCGGCCTGATCGCCGCCCAATGCATCGGCTTCGCCCTCTACCGCCGCGAGAAGACCGGCCGCGGCGAGGCGATCGACGTGCCGATGCTGGAGAACATGGCGTCGTTCGTGTCGAGCGAGCACATGGGCGCCATGACCTTCGACCCGCCGGTCGGTCCGTCGGGCGATGGACGGCTGCTCAGTCCCGACTACAAGCCGCTGCCGACCAGGGACAGCTACATCACCGTCGGTCCCAACACCAACCCGCAGGCCTTCGCCTTCTTCGACGCGATCGGCCGGCCCGAGCTCAAGACCGACCCGCGCTTCGACACGCCCGGCCATCGTACCGCCAACGCCGCCGCCTACTTCGAGGTGCGCAAGCAGGGCCTCGCCCAGAAGACCACCGCGGAGTGGCTCGAGATCTTCGACAGGCTCGACGTGCCGGCAGCGCGCTACAACTCGATCGACGACCTGCTGACCGACCCGCATCTCGCCGACGTCGGCTTCTTCCGCCCCGAGGATCATCCGAGCGAAGGCCGCATCCGGCGGACCCGCCGTGCCAACATCTTCTCCGGCGGCGAGCGCCAGCACGAGCGGCACGCCCCGCGGCTCGGCGAGAACACCCGCGAGATCCTGAAGGAAGCGGGCTACGGCGACGACGATATCGACAGCATGCTGGCGTCGGGCGCGGCGCGCTGATCATCCTCCTCCCCAGCTTCGCCAAGCGAAGCTGGGGAGGTGTCCGCGTAGTCGCGGACGGAGGGGGCATGAGTCACAGGAGACGGCGGAGCCAATGGCTCATGACCCCTCCGTCGCGTATGACGCGACACCTCCCCAGCGAAGCTGGGGAGGAGAACATCTCAATACGGCCGATCCCCCTCGATCAGCACGCGCTGCATGACGCGGCTCTCGCCGACCGGGTAGTCGATCACGACACGGTGCATGGTGGCGCGGTTGTCCCACACCACGACGTCGCCCTTCGTCCAGACGTGGCCGTGGTGATGCTGCGGCTGGCGCGCGGCGTCTGCCAGCTCGTCGAGCAGGGCGTCGCTCTCGGCCCGCTCCAGGCCGACGATGCGGTCGAGCCGGTTGGGATTGAGATAGAGCGCCTTCCTGCCTGTCTCCGGGTGAGTGCGCACCAGCGGATGCTCGACATCCGGCGTCTCGGCGATCTCCTGCGGCGTGCGCGCCGACGGCCGGTTGCGCGCCCGCCTCGTGTCGTAGCGGTGGATCGCGCGCATGCCGTCGATGCGCTCGCGCATCGCCGCGGGCAGCGATTCGTAGACGCTGTGCATATTGCAGAACCAGGTTGCGCCGCCGTGGCTCGGAATCTCGATGGCGTGCAGCAAGGTCGCCTTGGCCGGCGTGGCAAAATACGAATCGTCGGTATGCCAGTCCTCGGCGCGGATGGCGGTCTTGTCGGTCGAACCGTCTGCCTTGAGCGTGCTCACCATGACCGACACGTCCGGCACATCGCCGCTGCGCTTGTAGCGCAGCAGCTGCTTCTGCGGCGTGCCGAACACCTCCGACAGCCGACGCGTCTCGGCGGGCGCCATCGGCTCGCCCGGGATGACCACCAGCAGATGACTGGCGAGCGCCTGGCTGATGCGGCCGGCGACCTCGGGCTCATTGGCGCGCGACCGGTCCAAGCCTTCGATGCGTGCGCCCAAGGCACCGTTCAATGGAACTACAGCGACCATGGGCGGAGCCTAGCGCGACCAGACGGCCGAGACCAAGCCCCACAGCCAGAATCGCAGGCGCCGGATGCTCGCCACCGCCTTCTGCCAGGCCGGCAGGGCGCGCACGAAGGCGTAGAAGCGGTCTCGCCAGCCGAACAGCCAGGCCTCCGCGCGGACGAACCAGCCCAATCTTTCCAGGGCCGGATGCAGCACGTGATAAAGCCGGGCGACCAGCGCGGTCGCCAGCATCTTGCCCGCGATCACGCTGGCGAGAGAGAGGCCATAGCGATGATGAAAGGCGAACCAGACGGCGGAAAGCTTGACCGGCAGCACCAGCAGCGACGGCGCGGCAAACGCCAGCACCGCGGCCCATGGCGGCAGGCGCCGCAGCCAGCCCTCGACCCAGGCCACCGGCGGCCACCTGGCCAGCGCCGCCATGGCGAGCCCGAGGTAGCGCAGCAGGATCTCTTCGAAGAAGACGATCGCCGCCGCGACGGGAATGAACGCCAAGTCGAGGGCGTGCTTGAGATGGCGTTTCACGATAGTGCCAACTAGACCTGCGATCCTGGCATTTCGGTGACCCCCTTGTTAACCCGTCGCACAATCGCCCAGCTCATGGCAACGGCCGCTCTCGCCCCGTCCGATGCCGGTGCCCAAGCGCGCCCACTCCTGACGCGCATCGCCTTCGGCTCGTGCGCCGACCAGGCCAAGCCGCAGCCGATCTGGGACGCCGTTCTGGCCTACAGGCCGAACCTGCTCATCTTCGTGGGCGACAACGTCTATGGCGACTTCAGCTCGGCCGACGGGGCCAACCTGCGGCGCGCCTATGATCTTGCCTCGGGGATCGCGGGCTACAGCCGCTTGCGCAGGGAAGTTCCTCACCTCGCCGTCTGGGACGACCACGACTATGGCCTAAACGACGGCGGCGCGAGCTTCGCCCACAAGGAGATCGCCAAGGACCTCTTCTTGCAGTTCTGGAACGTTCCTGCGGGCGACGAGCGGCGAACCCGCGGCGGCATCTACACGGCTTCGATCGTCGGCCCGCCCGGCATGCGCGTGCAGATCGTCCTGCTCGACGTGCGCTGGTTCCGCTCGCCACTCAAGCCGACCGACCAGCGCGGCGCGCCGGGCAAGGAGCGCTACGTGCCCGATCCAGACCCCGTCAAGACGATGCTGGGGCCCGAGCAGTGGGAGTGGCTGGTCGACAAGTCTGGCATCGTCGTCGAGAGGCTGTTCTAGTGCGGCGTGACGCCCTGGGCCCTTTGCCCTTGGTGGTGATCTGCCCTGGGGCCGGCGGCGACACTCTCGACGTGGACGGCACCCGCGGAGAGCAGGCGGGCCAGGACGCCTGACTTTAGGTGGGTCGCTCTCTCATCGTCGCCCGTCATCGATATAGATTGATAATATCGCGCTCGAATCGCACGTGCGTTACACTATTAGCGACACTACCAAGTCCACCACCATCCTCGGCCTTTACAATCGGGACCCCTTAATTTGATGGGAGGCGACGGCCGCAAGACCATCATCGCCGAAATGCAGCGCCGCAGTAAGCCGCCCTACCTGCCGCCCGCCGTTCCGTTCGGCTCGAAGCAGTGGCCAACACTTATCACGCCGGGACCGGGTCCGACGTCGCTCGATGACCTGAAGTAACCAGCGTCCGCGGCGACCGCCCCCTTGGCGGGTGTATGCGCAAATGAGGCGAGGCGCTACCATGGAAAATGGCTCGTCGGAACCGCATCGCGCATCAACCCAGAGACCCACAGGGCTGTCACTCCACTCGGACGACTTGCGCCTTACGCCATCAAGTGCGCTAATTGACTGCGTCCGCCGCAATAAGGCGGAGTAACTCCCGCTGCCTTTGGACGGTCGCAACTCTCGCGCGCGCCGGCATCATTACGTCAGCGAACGACTTGCGGTCAACATCGGCAATGAGCTGCATGCCGGCCGCCTCAGCAGCCTTGCGCGCCAGAGGCTCGTACTCATCCCAAATCTTGCGATGATAGATAGCCGACTCCTTGGCGGCGGTACACAGAATGGCTTTGTCCTCATGCGAAAGCCGGTCGAATATCGCCTTCGAGAACACTAGAATGCTTGGCGTCCAGTTGTGTTCGGTCAGACTATAGTACTTCGCCACCTCGTAGTGACGCGATGCTTCATAGGTCGGCAGGTCAAACTCTCCTGCATCTACGACTCCTACTTTGAATGAGTCGTAGAGACGGAGATAGGGGATCTGTTTGGGGATCGCGCCCATAACCTGCAGCAGCGGCGTAAGGATATCGCCGGATTGGACGCGAACACTGAGCCCCTTCATGTCGGCGGCGGTCCGGATCGGTTTCTTTGCACTATAGAAGGAACGCGCTCCGACGTCGTAGAAGGCAAGGCCGATGAAACCTTCGTCTTCCATGTCGGCGAGGATCTGCTCGCCAATCGGGCCGTCGAGCACTCGTCGCTGGTGCTGCTTGGACCCGAACACGAATGGCAACGACGGCACGACCGTGGTTGGGACGAGCCCATGAAAGGCCGCAATGCCAACCCGCGCCATGGCAATATGGCCACGTTTGACCTGCTGGATGGTGAAGTCGTCCGTGGCAGTAGCTGGCGGCAGCATCTTGATGGTGTGGCGACCGTGGGTGCGGTCGCGAACGAGTTTGCCCATGTAGTTTACGGCCTGGACCGAGGGATTGTTGCTGGCGCGGAGGTCTGAAGATCGGAACTCGTCCGCTTCGGCAGTGGCCGCACCCAACAAGGCCGCAAGTGCAACGAACAGGCTGGTCGTACGCATGGCACTACCTCGTTTACAGTGTCTCCTCCGCTCCTCAAGGTAAGCTGCGGACAGATTCCGCACCTGATGACAGCACCTGTTCAAGCCTACCATTGCATGGTCCGCCAGTCCACAACACCTCTCGCGACAGACGCCAACCGCGGCTCCACACACAGTCACGGTGGAATACCGATCAACAGCACTACGATCCAAGGCCGGCGTTCCAGCAATTGCTTCCAGAATGGATCAATTGCAGGTCGCCCATCCAGCCTGAGACAATAACCTGCGCCACCACCAGCCGAGAGAGGACCACTGCTTGAAGACCTGTTTCGTCTTGGCCCTGCTGACCGCGCTTTTTGTCGCCGCCGCTGGCCAAGCATCCAGCGCCGAGGCACGCGACGTGCGTATGGTCGCCCCTGAAATTCCACCTCATTTCGACAGTCGCGGGCGTGGGCGCATCGGTGATGTCGTGCGGGCCGTCATGGCAAGGTGCGGTCACACTGTCGAATTCTCCATGGTACCTTTCGGTCGCCACTGGAAGGACTACGCTGACAACACGTCCTTCGATGGCCTCGCGACGGCGGAGGCAGATCAAACCTTTCCCGGATACTCCACCAAGCCCTTCATTCACCTGCAGGATGGTGCAACAGTGCTCGGCGGGAGGCTCTCGACGATCACATCGGTCGAAGAGCTGAGAGGCATGCGCGTGGTGGCCTTCCCTGCCGCCGACAGAATTCTTGGCATCGAGAAGTGGGTGCCGCAGTTCAAGAGCTTCAGTATGCACGCCGAGCGCTTCGACCAGTTGCGGCCGCTACTTGCCAATCGAACCGACGTCATTCTCGCTGACGGCCTCATCACTGCACACTTCGTGACGCTCCTGCGTGAGCGGGCACAGGCGGGGCTTGAAGCCAGTGTCGATCCGGCAAAGCAAGTCCTCTTTCGCAGAATATTCGCAGCCGGCCCCCAACGGCTCTACTTTCGGGATGCCGCGCTCGCTGCCGACTTCGATCGATGTGCCGAAGCATTGCACGCGGAAGGTGCAGTAGTGCGCATCGCCAAGCCATTTGTCGACAGGTATCGGGACATCGTCGGCAACCAGTATCCAATCGACTGATGGTGCTCCTCTGGTGCGGGTCGTGCAATGCTGCGAAGCGTCTCCCTATCCCTCTACTCCAGAGCCATGCTCTGGATTGGTGCAAGCCTTGTAGTTGTCACAGCAACCTCCACCGGCCTGGCCATTGAGGAAAGGCGTGATACTGTCTCAAAGACTCTGCAGGCCCGTCTTGTCGAGGCGACGGGACAGCAGGCAATCGCCGTAAGCGACGCGGTTTGGAAGCTCAACAAGGAGGGCGCGGAGACGGTTTTGCGAGGAATGTCTCGTGATCCGGACTTCCTCGCAATTCACGTGACCGACGAGGCAGGACGGCTCTTTGCGAGCGTCGGTGCCAAGGACGTTCCCGCCACCCTCGTCCAGAAAAGCATTGCGCCGATTACCGTCAACGACGGTGGCGATGAGCGTCAAATCGGAACCCTGGTCTTGTACTTCTCCACCTCCCGCCTGGAGACCATGCGGCGTGACCTCATGTGGGACGCGACCAAGCTCGGCTTGATCCAGGTTGCTGCGGTCTTGCTTGCCACTGCCCTGGTCCTCCGCGCGCTCATCAAGCCCTTGGAGCGCATCACCAATCGGATGCTCCGGTTGGCAGAGGGCGACTTGACGAGCTCAATTCCTTACAAGGACAGACCGGACCAGCTTGGCGACATAGCCCGCGCGGTCGACCTATTTCGCCGAGAAATGAGCGCGCGACGCCAAGTGACCTACCAACTCGAGTTGGCGCAGAAGGACCTAGAGCGTCGCATACAGGAGCGTACCCGGGATCTGGGCGAGAGCGAGAAGCGTTTCCGCAGCCTGTTCGACAACTCGCCACTGCCGAAGTGGGTCTACAGCACCAGGAGCTTGAGGTTCCTTCAAGTCAACAACGCGGCCATTTCGAAATATGGCTACTCTCAGGAAGAGTTCCTCTCCATGACCCTGATGGATATCCGACCGCCCGAGGACGTCGCTCGCCTGACCCAGTGGCTGCGCCAGCCAGCGGTGCGCCGTCATCACGCAACCAACTGGCGACATCGGCAAAAGGATGGTTTGACGTACGACGTCGAAGTGTACATGAACGACGTAGAGTTCGGTGGTGAACCGGCGCGACTTGCCGTTGTCATCGATGTAACGGACCGCAAGAAGGTAGAACGGCAGATTCAGCGCATCGTGGAGACCTCACAGGACATCATCCTCGTCACCGACGGCTATGGGAGATTCCTGCTGATTAGCCCCAGCTCGGCTAGCGTCCTTGGCTACCTGCCTGAAGAAATGATCGGCAGGCTTGGAAGTGACTTCATCTGGCCCGAGGACCTCGAGTTGACACGCGATGAGATGCGCGCAGCCCGTCACGGAAGTGCAGTTCGGCACTTTCGGTGCCGCTACGTTCATAGGGACGGCCATCCAGTTCCGCTCGTTTGGAATTCGGTCTGGTCGGAGCCAGACCGATGCCACTTTTTCATCGGCCGGGACATGACCGAGTACGAGCGGACCGAGCAGCAGTTGCTTCAAGCGCAGAAGATGGAAGCCGTAGGTCAGTTGACCGGTGGTGTAGCCCACGACTTCAACAACATTCTCATGGTGATCATGGCCGGAATCGAGGCACTCGAAGATCGCGATGACCTCGATGACGACATGAGAACCCGGATCACTCGGATCACCGCTGCCGTCGAACGTGCATCGTCTCTGACGCGCCAACTGTTAAATTTTTCCCGCAAACGGCCTCTACGACCGAAATCCACAAACGTCAATGGCCTCGTGTCGGCCACGTGCAAGCTGCTTGAGCGCAGTTTGGGTGAGCAGATCGAGATCGTCACCTCGCTTGGAAAGGCTGTATGGACCATCGAGGTCGACCAAGCCCAGCTCGAATCGGCCCTCATCAACCTGAGTATCAATGCGCGCGACGCGATGCCGTCGGGCGGTCGCCTCACGATCGAAACGCGAAATGTGTTTCTCGACGACGACTACGTCCGCCAGAATCCGGATGTGACGCCCGGTGACTACGCAATGATCTCCGTCACCGACACCGGCACCGGCATGCCACCGGACGTTCTCTCGAAGATGTTTGAGCCCTTCTTCACGACGAAGCCGCCGGGCAAAGGAACCGGTCTCGGCCTCAGCATGGTGTACGGTTTCATCAAACAGTCTGGAGGCCATGTACGTGTGTACAGCGAGGTTGGCCGAGGGACATCGATCGAACTTCATTTTCAGAGGGCGCCAGCTCATTTTGGAGGAGAGGAGAGTTCCAGGAGGCTACCTTTCCGGGGCGCTGGTGAACGAATCCTCGTCGTCGAAAACGACACCGACGTTCGGGAGAGCGTAGTTGGCCAGCTGCGCGACCTGGGCTACGGGGCAACAGACGCCCCGGACGCAGTGGCCGGGCTTCGCGTGCTCGAAGGCGCTTCGCCTTGCTTTGATCTTCTGCTGAGCGACGTCATCATGCCGGGTCCCATGGATGGTCCCGCTCTCGCTGCTGAAGTGAGACGACGATGGCCAGCGACCAGGGTCATCTTCATGTCGGGTTACACGGGCAACTTTGTGACGACCGATGCGCCCTTGCTGAACAAGCCATTCCACAAGTCCGAGCTGGCAGAGATGGTGCACAGGACCATTTCGGCCTGCAATGCGCCCTCTTGAGTATCGCAGGGGAAAACGGTTGGCTGTGATGTGTTGCAGTGCAAAGGGACAGGTCAAGGGCCGATCGCGCCGTTATGGGGCCTGCGAAGGGAGCTGAGCAGTCCTGATCGGCAGAAGCCCGGCGGGCTTTCAGTTGGTCGCAGCACGGCAGTTGCACCCTTGCGTTGCGCGACGAGGGCGGCAGCACGCGCCGCGCCTCGGTCGTCGCCTTCGACGACCGAGGCATCAGCAGCTAGCGGGCGCTTC
Source organism: Reyranella sp. (assembly GCA_022844015.1). Lineage (GTDB taxonomy): Bacteria > Pseudomonadota > Alphaproteobacteria > Reyranellales > Reyranellaceae > Reyranella. The sequence goes on from JALHMO010000025.1 coordinate 30,079, forward strand.
GTCTTGTTGCCTCCCTGCACGAAGCGCGGGGAGGTGCCCCGTCATACGGGGCGGAGGGGTCGAAAGCCCCAGTCAAGGCTTGACCTGCATGCGATGCATCGCGTGTCGCCCATGACCCCTCCGCCCCCTTCGGGGGCACCTCCCCAACGCAAGCGTTGGGGAGGCGACATGAACTGCGCCCCACTCTCCCTCCCTGCGCGAAGCGCAGGGAGACGACGTCACGTCCCATTCCCCTCCCTGCGCGAAGCGCGGGGAGGTGCCCCGTCTTACGGGGCGGAGGGGTCGAAAGCCCCAGTCGCCGGCGAGCTACTCCGGCTTGACGCCGGCGGCCTGCACGGCCGGCACCCACTTGTCGATCGACGCCTTCAGGGTAGTGCGCAGGGCATCCGGCGACCCTTGTGCCGCGCTCGGCAGGTCGACGGCGAACTCGGTGAGCCGAACGCGAATCTTGTCGTCGGCAAGGGTCGTCAGCAGGGCCTGGTTGAGCTTGGCGATCACGTCCTTGGGCGTGCCCTTGGGCGCGAAGAACCCGTTCCAGATCGTGACCTCGTAGCCCTTGAGGCCCGCCTCGTCGATGGTCGGCACGTCGGGCAACTGCGGCAGGCGCTTGAGGGTGGTCACGCCGAGCGCCTTGATGTTGCCGGCCTTGATCTGCGGCAGCACGTTAACGGCCTGGTCGACCATGTAGTCGAACTGGCCGGAAACGAGATCGTTCAACGCCGGACCGGTTCCCTTGTAGGGGATCTCCAGCACGTCGACCTTCATCATGCTGTTCAGCATCAGGCCGCCGAGGTGGGACGCCGCGCCGATGCCGGCCATGCCGTACTGCGCCTTCTTCTGGTTGGCCTTCACCCACGCCGCGAACTCGGCGAAGTCCTTGGCCGGCAGGCCCTTCTTCGCCACCAGCACCATGGGATTGGTGCCGCCCAGCCCGATCGGCTCGAGATCCTTCTGGCTATCGTAGGGCAGCGACTTGTAGAGCGCGATGTTGACCGCCAGGGTGCCCATGTGGGCGAACAGCAGCGTGTAGCCGTCGGGCGCGGCGCGCGCCGCCTTGGCCACGCCGATCGTGCCGCCGGCACCGGCGACATTGTCGATGATGATCTGCTGGCCGAGGACCTCGCCCATGCGCTGGCCGAGGATGCGGGCCAGGGCATCGGTCGGCCCGCCGGCCGCGAACGGCACGATCACCGAGATGGGCTTCGTGGGGTAGGCCTGCGCCCTGGCGCCCTGCGGCAGTGCGGCGAGGCCCGCGGCCGCCGAGGCGGCAGCGATCAGATTACGTCTTTTCATATGCGGCTCCTGCCCGGCCCGAATGCGGGCGGCAGGCTGCTACACCGTCTTCACAAGCTCCGCAATGGCGGCGCCCACGGTCTTTGTGTCGCCATTGCCTCCGAGGTCGCGGGTGCGCGGGCCCCCTTCGACCAGGGAAGCGGCGATTGCCCGCTCGATCGCGTCGGCAGCCTCGGCGTAGCCAAGATGGCGTACCATCATGGCGCCCGACCAGATCTGGCCGATCGGGTTGGCGATCCACTTGCCGGCAATGTCGGGGGCCGAGCCGTGCACCGGCTCGAACATCGACGGGAACTTGCGCTCGGGGTTGATGTTGCCCGACGGCGCCACGCCGATCGAGCCGGTCAGCGCCGGCCCGAGGTCGGACAGGATGTCGCCGAACAGGTTGGAGCCGACCACGACGTCGAACCAGTCGGGGTTGCGCACGAAGTGCGCCGTCAGGATGTCGATGTGATACTGGTCGGCCTTGATGTCGGGATAGTTCTTCCTCATCTCGGCGAAGCGCTCGTCCCAGAACGGCATGGTGTGGATGATGCCGTTCGACTTGGTGGCCGACGTCACGTGCTTCTTCTTGGTCTTGCTGGCGAACTCGAAGGCGAACTTCAGCACGCGGTCCACACCCTTGCGGGTGAACACGGCTTCCTGCACGGCGAACTCGTTCTCCGTGCCCTGGAACATGCGGCCGCCGAGCTGGCTGTACTCGCCCTCGGTGTTCTCGCGCACCACCCAGAAATCGATCTCGCCCGGCTTGCGATTGGCGAGCGGCGACGGCACGCCCTCGAACAGTCGCACGGGGCGCAGGTTGACGTACTCGTCGAAGTCGCGGCGGATCGGGATCAGCAGGCCCCACAGCGAGACGTGGTCGGGCACGCCCGGCCAGCCGACTGCGCCCAGGAAGATGCTCTCGAAGGCCTTGAGCTGCTCCATGCCGTCTTCCGGCATCATCTTGCCGGTCTGCAGGAGACGATCGCAGGACCAGTCGAAATCGGTGAAGTCGAGCTGGAAGCCGAAGCGGCGGCCGGCGGCTTCGAGCACGCGCACGCCCTCTGGGAGAACCTCCTTGCCGATTCCGTCCCCCGGAATGAGCGCGATCTTGTGCCTGGCCATCTGGTTCTCCCCTGTGAGGCGCGGAAACTAGATCGATTCGCGGTGCGATGGAACCGCGGGCGGTCCGTCGCATCGCGAATGCGCCGTGTGGGGTTTCCTCCAGGCTGGGGCCCGCCGCCGCTCGAAGTGGAAACACGTCCTGGGAGCACGCCGCTCCATTGGCACCAACCTTCGCTCCTCCTCCCCAGCGAAGCTTGAGCTTCGCTGGGGAGACCCCCAGCACGCCGGCGCGCACCACGATGCTGAGAAAATGGTGGCGCTGCGAGAGGGAAGCTCATGGCTGGGAGCGCGCCACTCCAGTGGCGCTCTTCTTGTGATTACACATCCCAAGAGCGCCACAGGAGTGGCGCGCTCCCAGCGCATTTTCATAGGAGTTCCCCACCGGCCCGAGGGCCGACCCGCCGTGCCGAGAAACTGGCGGCAAGCCGCCAGTTTCTTACTAGGAGAACGGCGAGAGGCAGCGCCACTGGAGTGGCCCGCTCCCTACGCAAGAGAACGGACGGAATGCGCTTCTGCAGCGCGACCTTGCCATGCGCGCGCGGCATTGCCCCGGCACGAGGCGCTTGCCAATATGAATCATCGTTCAGCGGAGCAGCCATGAGCTACGACATCAAGGTCACGGGCGGCACGATCGTCGACGGCAGCGGCAGGCCGGGCTTCGTCGGCGATCTCGGCATCAAGGGCGGCAAGGTCGTGGCAATCGGCAAGGTCGAAGGGCCGGCCGACACGACCATCGATGCCGCAGGCAAGATCGTCTCGCCGGGTTTCGTCGACGTCCATACCCACTACGATGCGCAGATCCTGTGGGACCGCATGCTCACCATCTCGCCGTGGCACGGCGTGACGACGACGGTGATCGGCAATTGCGGCTTCGGCGTCGCGCCCACCAAGGCGATCCATCGCAAGCTCATCATGCAGACGCTCGAGAAGGTCGAGGGCATGAGCCTCGAGGCGCTCGAGGCAGGCCTGGGCATCGACTGGCCGTTCGAGACGTTTCCGCAGTATCTCGACGCGCTGGAAAAGCGCGGGTCGGCCATCAACGTCGCGGCGCTGTTCGGCCATACCCCGCTGCGCCTCTACGTCATGGGCGAGGAATCGACCGAGCGGGTCGCCACGGCGGACGAGATCGCCGCCATGAAGAAGCTTGTCCGCGAGGCCATGGACGCAGGCGCCATCGGCTTCGGCACCTCCGTGGCGGTGAGCCACAACGGCTATGCCGGCAAGCCCGTCCCCAGCCGCCAGGCCACCGTCGAGGAGATGGATGCCCTGGCCTCGGTCATGGGCGAGCTGAAGCGCGGCCTGATGCAGGTCACGATCGGCAGGGACTTCTCGACCAGGCACATGGCCGAGGTCAGCCGCAAGTATGGCATCCCCGTCACCTGGACGGCCTTGCTGTCCTACATGTACGGGCCGGGTGGCCATCGCAAGCAGCTGGCCCTCGCCGACGAGCAGCGCAAGTCGGGCGCGCTGGTCATTCCGCAGGTGAGCTGCCGGCCGCTCAACTTCGAGTTCACCTTCGGCGAGCCGTTCATCTTCGACGTCATGAAGTTCATGAACGAGCTCGCAGTCGAGGAGGCCAAGGCGCCCGGCACGCGCCGCCGCGCCTATGCCGATCCGGCGTGGCGCGAGAAGCTGCGCAGCGAGGTGACACCCCTCTTCCGCAACTGGTGGGATCGGGTGGTCATCGCCTGGGCGCCGTCGGCGCGCGAGCTCGAGGAGCAGCCGCTCGCCGAGGCCGCCCGCAAGCTCGGCAAGGACCCGGTCGACCTGGCGCTCGATCTCGCGCTCGCCAACGACCTGCAGGCGCGCTTCCGCATGGCCGTGATGAACTTCGACGAGCAGGAGGTGGCGGAGCTGATCACCGATCCGCACACCATCATCGCCCTGTCCGACGCCGGCGCCCATGCCAGCCAGCTCTGCGACGCCTGCTATGCCACCTACCTGCTGGGCCACTGGGTGCGCGAGCGCAAGACCTTCACGATCGAGCAGGCGGTGCACAACCTGACCCAGCGGCCGGCCGAGATGTTCGGCATCACCGATCGCGGCCTCCTGACGGAGGGGCGCCCCGCGGACGTCGTGGTGTTCGATCCCCTGACGGTCGGTCCCGGCCCGCTCAAGCGGGTCTACGATCTGCCGGCCGGCGCCGATCGGCTGGTGTCGGAGGCGCGCGGCATTGACGCCGTCATCGTCAATGGCAAGCTGATCCGTCGCAACGGCAAGGACACCGTCGCCGGCACCGATCCCCTGCCGGGTCGCCTGCTGCGCCATGGCCGAGCCGCCTGACACAGTGAACCGAAACGGGAGAAGAACATGATTCACGTCGTCGCCATCATCACCGCCAAGCCCGGCAAGCGGGACCAGATCCTCGAGAACTTCAAGGCCAACGTCCCGGCGGTGCACGCCGAGAAGGGCTGCATCGAGTACGGCGCCACCATCGACACCGACGGCGGACCCTTCGCCAAGTTCGGCCCCGACACCTTCGTCGTCATCGAGAAGTGGGCGTCGATGGACGACCTCAAGGCCCATGGCGCCGCGCCGCACATGAAGGCCTACGGCGAGAAGAACAAGGACCTCGTCGCCAACCGCGCCGTCCACGTGCTGCAGAACGCGTGAGCGCAAAAGCTCGATCGAGTTTTGGTGCGAGCAACAATGGCCTCACCCCGGGGGAGCGGCCGCAGGCCGCGCCTCGAAGGGTGGGCCTCGGATACCGTGCCCGTAGCCCATGCTTCGAGACGCCGCGCTCTGCGCGGCTCCTCAGCATGAGGTTGGGGATCTAGCCCGCAGCCGGCGCGAGAACCCCAAGTCGGGCTGCCAGCACCACCAATGCCCTCATCCTGAGGAGCGCCCGAAGGGCGCGTCTCGAAGGATGGGGACAGGCCCATCCGTTTGCCGCCTCCCCTTCCAGATGCAGCGCTCCGCGCGGCTCCTCAAAGGCGAGGCGATTGCTGCAGCGGCAAAGGCTGTCCATCCCGAGCGAAGCGACGGACTCTTTTCACGTCGGCACCCTCACCCCTCCCGCACGATCCCCTTGGCCACGATATCCAGCATGCCCTCGATCAGGAGGTCGCGGTTGGACCACGGGAAATCGGGCTTCATGATCATGGCGGCCACGACGCCGTGGATACCCATCCAGCACAGCTCGGCACAGGTATCGGCCGGATAGCGCAGCTTGACGCCCGACGCCTCGACCTGATTGAGAATGGCGACCAGGCGGCTGAACACGAGCGCTCCGCCTACCCCGGGCCGGGTCGGATCGTCGGTCGGCATGCGATGGCCGATCTTGCGCAGAGACTCCGGAATGTGGGCGCCCATGAAAATCAGCCGGTACTCGTCCGGATGGGTCAGGCCGAAGCTGGCATAGGCCTCGCCAAAGCGTCGCACGCGCTCCAGGGGCTCCGCGACCGTCCTCTCGATCTCGTCGATTGCCTCGATCAGATGCCCGAAGGTCTGATCGCATAGCGCCAGCATCAGCGCTTCCTTGTCCCTGAAGTAGAGGTAGAGCGCCGGCGCTGAAATCCCCACCCGGTCGGCGATCTTGCGGATCGTCGTGGAATCGTAGCCCTGCTCGAGAAAGAGCTCCTTGGCGGCATGCAAAATTTCGTCGCGGCGCGTATGGCCCTCGCCTCGCCGCTTGCGTCCAGTCGCCGTCGCAGCCGTGAACACGGTCAAAATTAGCTCCTTCCCCTTGACAGATAGCTTAACGGCGATAAGTTATCAACGTTCAGTTAACGATGTTCATATATTGGTGAACATTGTAAACCTTGGAAGGACCGTTCGCCATGCGCCTCGCGTTCAATCGGCTTCCTCGCAAGCTTCCCGTGAAGACCCTGGTCGCGATTGCCGGAATCGGCGCCGTCGCAATCGCAGGCCTCGCCACCCTTTCCTGGACCGCCGCCAACGCCACTCGGCCATCGGGCAGCGACCCGATCGTGCGGCCGGTGCGCGTTGCCGAGATCGTTTATCAGCAGCGCAGCCGCTCGCTCGTCCTCGCCGGCACCGTCGTTCCCCGCATCGAGACCATTCTCGGGTTCCGCGTCGCCGGCAAGATCGTCGCCCGCGTCGTCGATCTCGGCACCACCGTGAAGGCCGGCGACCTGATCGCCGAACTCGACCCTGCCGACTACCGGCTCGCCGTCGACAACGCACGCGCCGCGCTTGCCTCGGCCGAGGCCGACTACGCGCGCGCCAAGGCCGACCACGAGCGATATCTCAACCTGCGCGGCAGCACTGCCTTCACGCCGCAGACGCTCGACCAGCGCCAGGCGATCGCGGCCACCGCGCTGGCCCGCGTCGAGCAGGCCAGGAGCCAGCTCGCCTCGGCCGAGAACAATCTTGCCTATACCGAGCTCCGGGCCGATGCGCCGGGTGTCATTACCGCCGTCCAGGCCGAAGTCGGGCAGGTCATGGCCCAGGGCCAGGGCGTCGTGAAGCTCGCCCGCACCGACCAGCTCGAGATCCAGGTCGGCGTGCCCGAGCACAAGCTGAAGATGGTGCGCCAAGCGCAAGACGCGAGCTTCGAGCTGTGGTCCGATCCGGGCAAGCGCCATCGCGCCCGGCTGCGCGAGCTGTCGCCCAGCGCCGACCCGGTGACCCGGACCTACCCGGCGCGCTTCGCGGTCCTCGACGCGCCCGAGTTCATCGGGCTCGGCATGACGGCGACGCTGGCCTTCGAGCGCCCCGACGCCAAGCCGGTGGCGGAGGTGCCGCTGTCGGCGATCTTCCAGCAGGGCGCGCAGCCCGCCGTGTGGGTTGTGGATCGCGCAACCAGCACCGTCGAGTTGCGGACCGTCACCATCGCGCGCTGGCGCGACGACACCGCCGCCATTGCCTCGGGCGTCGACACCGGCGAGGTGATCGCGACGGCCGGCGTGCACAAGCTCGAGCCCGGCCAGAAGGTCAAGCCCCTGCCGCCGCAACAGCAGGCGACACGCTAGAGCGGTCAGTTCTCGGGCGGAGCATTGGCAGATGGCAAAGATACCGTCATCCCGAGCGGTGCTGCCCGAAGGGCGGCGCAGTCGAGGGACCCTTCTTGCCGATCCTGCAGGAAGAAAGGTCCCTCCACTACGCCTCCCTTCGGCTGCGCTCAGGGCAGGCGCTACGCTCAGCTCCGGTCGGGATGACGGACTATTTGTCGTGTGCGAATGCCCTGCCACCCCGCGGCGAAAGAGACTGCCATGACCACCCGCACCAACCTTTCGGCGCTGGCGCTGAAGCACAGCACGCTCACGGTGTTCTTCATGCTGGCGCTGACGGCAGCCGGCATCTACGCCTTCTTCAGCCTGGGTCGCGGCGAGGATCCGCCCTTCACCATCAAGCAGATGGTCGTGTCGGCTGCCTGGCCCGGCGCCACCTCGCGCGAGGTCGAGCAACAGGTCACCGAGAAGATCGAGACCAAGCTGCAGGAGCTGCCTTACTTCAACAACGTCACGAGCTACACCAAGCCGGGCGAGACGGTGATCTACGTCTCGCTGCGCGACGACACCCCGCCCGGCAAGGTGCCGGACCTGTGGTACCAGGTGCGCAAGAAGGTCGGCGACATCCGGGGCTCCCTGCCGGCCGGCGTCGTCGGCCCGTTCTTCAACGACGAGTACGGCGACACCTACAGCCTGATCTGGGCCTTCGAATCGGATGGTTTCTCGCCGGCCGAGGTTAAGGAGATCGTGAAGGCCGTGCGGCAGCGGCTGCTGCGCGTGCCGGACGTCACCAAGGCGGACCTTCTCGGCCTGCAGGACGAGAAGATCTACATCGAGTTCAGCCACGCCCGGCTCGCCATGCTGGGCGTGCCGGTCGACCAGATCCTCGAGGTGATCAGGCGGCAGAACGCCATCGTCGCCACTGGCACGGTCGAGACCAAGGGCGAGCGCGTCTCGGTGCGCGTCGACGGCGCGCCGATCTCGGCCGAGGAACTGGCCAGCCTGCCGCTGAGCGCCGGCGGTCGCAACATCACGCTGGCCGATATCGCCGAGATCAAGCGTGGCTACCAGGATCCGCGCCAGCTCTCGATGCGCTTCAAGGGCAAGCCGGTGATCGGGCTCGGCGTCGTCATGGCACCCGGCGGCAACGTGCAGACGCTTGGCAAGGCGCTCGACAAGACGATGGCCGAGGTCGAGGCGAGCCTGCCGGTCGGCATCACCGTGCATCGCGTCGCCAACCAGCCCGAGGTCGTCGAGAGATCGTTCGAGGAATTCGTCGCCTCGCTGCTGGAGGCGCTCGCCATCGTGCTGGTGGTGTCGTTCATCAGCCTCGGCATTCGCACCGGGGTCATCGTCGCGCTCTCGGTGCCGCTGGTGCTCGCCATCACCTTCGTCGGCATGATGCTGCTCGGCATCGACTTTCAGCGCATCTCGCTCGGCGCGCTGATCATCGCGCTGGGCCTGCTGGTCGACGACGCGATCATCGCCGTCGAGATGATGATGGTGAAGCTCGAGCAGGGCGCCAGCCGGCTCGAGGCCGCGACCTTCGCCTACACCTCGACCGCCTTCCCCATGCTGACCGGCACCCTGGTCACCGCGGTCGGCTTCGTCCCCGTCGGCTTCGCCCGGTCGAGCGCCGGCGAGTACACCAACTCGATCTTCTGGGTGGTCGGCCTGTCGCTGGTCATCTCCTGGTTCGTGGCCGTGCTGTTCACGCCCTGGATGGGCTACCACCTGCTGCCGACGCCGAAGGCGCATCATCGCGATCCCTACGGCGGCCGGCTCTACATGGCGTTTCGCAAGCTGGTCGTGTGGTGCGTCACCTGGCGCAAGACGACCATCGCCGTCACCGCGCTCGCCTTCGTTGCCGCCATGGGCGCCTTCACCCTGGTGCAGAAGCAGTTCTTCCCCGTGGCCAACCGGCCCGAGCTGATCGTCGACATGAAGCTCGCCCAGGGTGCCTCGTGGGAGGCGACCAACAAGGAGGTCAAGCGCCTCGAGCGCTGGCTGGCGGGCAATCCCGACGTCGACTTCTACACCTCCTACGTCGGCGCCGGCAGCCCGCGCTTCTACCTGCCGACAGTCCCCGAGCTCGCCAACGCCAATTTCGGCCAGGTCGTCGTCATGACCAGGAGCCTCGAGGCCCGCGAGCGAGTGTTCGCCGAGCTCGACAAGCTGTTCGCCGTCGACTTCGAGGCCGTGCGCGCCCGCGTCCAGCGGCTGCAGAACGGCCCGCCGGTGAGCTATCCCGTGATGTTCCGCGTGTTGGGCGAGGACCCGCAGCAGGTGCGCACCATCGCCGAGCGGGTGCGCCAGGTGTTCAAGGCCGATCCGGCCACGCGCGACGTCAACTTCGACTGGTACGAGCTTTCGAAGTCGGTGCGCCTCGAGGTCGACCAGAACAAGGCGCGCGCCCTCGGGGTCGACTCGCAGCTGCTGGGCAACATGCTGCAGACCCTGCTGTCCGGCGTGACCGTGACGCAGTATCGCGAGCGCACCGAGTCGATCGATGTCGTGGCGCGCGCCGTGCCCGGCGAGCGACTGAGCGTCGAGGGCCTCGAAGCCATCAACCTCAGGACCTCGACCGGCGGCGTGGTCTCCCTCGCCCAGCTCGCCACGCTCAGGTTCGAGCTCGAGGAGCCGATCCTGTGGCGGCGCAACAAGGACCTGCTGATGACGGTGCGCGCCGGCGTGGTGGATGGCGTGCAGGGTCCCGATGTCTCCGCCCGCCTCGACAAGGCCCTGGCGCCGCTGCGTGCCGACCTGCCGGCCGGCTATCGCATCGAGGTCGGCGGCGACGCCGAGGAAAGCGCCAAGAGCCAGGGCTCGATCTTCAAGATGATGCCGGTGATGGCCTTTCTGATGGTGCTGTTCCTGATGCTGCAGCTGCAGAGCTTCTCCAAGCTCGCTCTGGTCATGCTGACGGCGCCGCTCGGCCTGATCGGCGTGTCGCTGTTCCTGCTGGCGTTCAACCAGCCCTTCGGCTTCGTCTCGCTGCTGGGCGTGATCGCGCTCGCCGGCATGATCATGCGAAACTCGGTGATCCTGGTCGACCAGATCGACCAGGACATTGCCGCCGGCCACAGCGCCTGGGATGCCGTGGTCGACGCCACCGTGCGACGCGCCCGGCCGATCCTGCTGACCGCCGGCACCGCCATCTTCGCCATGATCCCACTGTCGCGCAGCGTGTTCTGGGGTCCGATGGCCGTCGCCCTGATGGGCGGCCTGCTGGTCGCGACGGCGCTGACCTTGCTGTTTCTGCCCGCGCTCTATGCGGCATGGTTCCGCGTGAAGCAGCCGGCCGTGAAGCCGGCCGCGACTGCCGAGCCGCACGCCCCTGCGCCGCCGCTGGCCCTGGCAGCGGAGTGAGGGTCATCCTCCTCCCCAGCTTCGCTGGGGAGGTGTCCGCTCATAGCGGACGGAGGGGTCATGAGCCACGAGCCCCGAGCCCATGACCCCTCCGTCGCCTGGGCATTTTGGCCGCGCGGCCAAAAGCCTTTAGACGGCGACACCTCCCCAGCTTCGCTAAGCGAAGCTGGGAAGGAGAATGAAAACTTACGAAACCCGTCCCTCCGCTGTCCGCACGTCGGTCGTGCGGCTGGCGCTCACCTCGAGGATGATCTCGATGCCCCGCACGATGTCGGCCAGCGCCATCGAGGGCGCGCCGCCCAGCCGGGATGCCTGCTCCGGGAGGTAGGGGATGTGCAGGAAGCCGCCGCGGATTGCCGGCGACCTGCCCTGAACCATGTCCATCAAGGCAAAGAAGATGTGGTTGCACACGAACGTGCCGGCGGTGTTCGACACCGCCGCCGGCAGGCCCGCCTCGCGCATCGCCGCGACGCAGGCCTTGATCGGCAGGGTCGAGAAATGCGCCGCCGAGGCACCGGCCACGACCGGAACATCGATCGGCTGCCTGCCGTCGTTGTCACGGATGCGCGCGTCCTGGACGTTGATGGCGACCCGCTCCAGGCAAAGCTCTGTGCGGCCGCCCGCCTGCCCGACGCACAGGACGATGTCGGGTTCGAACTCGTCGATCGCCCCACGCAGGACGCCGGCCGAGAGCGCATAAGAAGTCGGCAGCTCCGCGGTGTGGACCGCGAGGCTGCCGATCTGCCTCCCGAGATGCTTCACCGCCAGCGACGACGGGTTGACCTTGTCGCCGCCGAACGGATCGAAGCCTGTTACGAGTGCCTTCAGGGGGCGGCCGCTACTTGTTGGCCGCGTCGACCGCACGGCGGGCCATCACGCCCACCAGGTGGGCGCGGTACTCGGCACTGCCGTGAATGTCGCTGTTGAGGCCATCGGCCGGGATCTTGATGTCCTTGATCGCCGCCGAGGAGAAGTCCTTGGCCAGCGCGTCCTCCATCGCCTTGACGCGGAACACGCAGGAACCGGCGCCGGTGACCGCCACGCGCACGCCCGAGGCCGACTTCGCGACGAACACGCCCACCATGGCGTACCGCGACGCCGGGTTGGGGAACTTCATGTAGGCTGCCTTCTCGACCTTGGGGAAGCTGATCGAGGTGATCAGCTCGCCCTCGCCCAGCGCCGTCTCGAACAGGCCCTTGAAGAAGCCGTCGGCGGCATGCTTGCCGGTGTTGGTCGTGACCGTGGCGCCGAGCGCCAAGACGGCCGCCGGATAGTCCGCAGCCGGGTCGTTGTTGGCGACCGAGCCGCCGATTGTGCCGCGATTGCGCACCTGCGGATCGCCGATATGGCCCGCCAGGTGGGCCAGCGCCGGGATCGCCGCCTTGACGTCGGCCGAGCTCGCGACGTCGGCATGACGGGTCATGCCGCCGATCACCACGTTGTTGCCTTCGACCTTGATTCCGGCCAGCTCCTTCAGGCCGCCCAGATCGATGACGTCGCTCGGACGTGCCAGGCGCTGCTTCAGGGTCGGGATAAGGGTCATTCCGCCCGACATCGGGCGGGCCTCGTCCTTGCCCTTGAGCAGGTTGACGGCATCGGCGAGCGTCTTCGGACGGTGATAGGTAAAGTCGTACATCTCTGGATTCTCCCCTTACTTCGCCGCACCGTGGATGGCCTGCCACACATTGAGTGGCGTCGCCGGCATCGGCACGTGGCCGACGCCGACCGGCGCCAGCGCGTCGTGGACCGCATTCATCACGGCAGCCGGCGCGGCAATCGCACCGGCCTCGCCGCATCCCTTGACGCCCAGCGGATTGTGCGGGCATGGCGTGACCTTGTAGCCGACCTTGAACGACGGCACGTCGTCGGCGCGCGGCATGGTGTAGTCCATGTACGAGCCACTCACGAGCTGGCCGGTCGCCTCGTCGTAGACGGCGTTTTCCATCAACGCCTGCCCGACGCCCTGGACGATGCCGCCATGCACCTGGCCCTCGACGATCATCGGATTGATGATGTTGCCGAAATCGTCGACGGCGGTGAAGCTCACGATCTCGACCTCACCGGTGTCCGGATCGACCTCGACCTCGCAGATCTGCGTGCCCGCCGGATAGACGAAGTTCGACGGATCGTAGAAGGCGTTCTCGTCCATGCCGGGCTCGAGCTCGGCCAACGGATAGTTGTGCGGAACGTAGGCCGCGAACACGGCCGCGCCGAGCGGCACCGCCTTGTCGGTGCCGGCCACCTTGAAGGTGCCGCCCTCGAACACGACGTCGGCCACCGACGCTTCCATCAGATGGGCGGCGATGCGCTTGCCCTTGGCAATGACCTTGTCGGCCGCCTTCATGATCGCCGAGCCGCCGACTGCCAGCGAACGGCTGCCGTAGGTGCCCATGCCGAACGGCGTCGTCGCAGTGTCGCCGTGGACCACCTCGATCTGATCGATCGGCACGCCGAGCCTGTCCGACACGAGCTGGGCGAACGTCGTCTCGTGACCCTGGCCGTGGCTGTGCGAGCCGGTCAGGACCTGGACATTGCCGGTCGGGTTGAACTTGATCTGCGCCGATTCCCACTGACCGACGCCGCCGCCGAGCTGGCCGATGACCTGCGATGGCCCGAGGCCGCACGCCTCGATGTAGGACGAGAAGCCGATGCCGCGCAGCTTGCCGCGAGACTTGGCTTCGGCCCGACGGCCTTCGAAGCCCTTGTAGTCGGCGATCTTGATCGCCTCGTCGATGATCGGCGGGTAGTTGCCCGAATCGTACTGCAGGGCCACCGGCGTCTGGTAAGGGAACGCCGTAGACGGGATGAAGTTCTTGCGGCGCAGCTCTGCCGGATCGATCTTCATCTCCATCGCCGCCTTGCTGACGATGCTCTCGATCACGAAGGTGGCCTCGGGGCGGCCGGCGCCGCGATAGGCGTCGACCGGCGCGGTGTTGGTGAGCGCCGCCTTGACGTTGGCGTAGATCAACGGCGTCGTGTATTGGCCGGCGAGCAGCGTCGCATAGAGATAGGTCGGCACCGCCGTCGAGAAGGTCGACAGGTAGGCGCCCATGTTGGCGATGGTCTCGACCCGCAACGCCAGGAACTTGCCGTCCTTGTCGAGCGCCAGCTCGGCGTGGGTGACGTGGTCGCGCCCGTGACAGTCGGTCTGGAACGATTCGCTGCGCTCGGCGGTCCACTTGATCGGCCGGCCGACACGAGAGGCCGCCCAGCACACCATCGTCTCGTCGGCATAGCAGAAGATCTTGCTGCCGAAGCCGCCGCCGACGTCCGGCGCGACGACGCGCAGCTTGTGCTCGGGGATGCCGAGCACGAAGGCCGACAGGATCAGGCGCAGCACATGCGGGTTCTGCGAGGTCGACCACAGCGTGTACTGGCCGGTACCCTTGTCGTACTCCGCCGCCGCGGCACGCGGCTCCATGGCGTTGGGGATCAGGCGGTTGTTGACCAGGTCGAGCTTGGTGACGTGCGCAGCCTTGGCGAAGGCCGCGTCGACGTCGGCCTTCACGCCGAGCTCCCAGTCGTAGATCAGGTTGCCCGGCGCCTCGGCATGAATCTGAGGCGCGCCCGCCGCGAGCGCCTTCGCGAGATCCACGTTCGCCGGCAGGACCTCGTAGTCGATCTTGATCGCCTCGGCGGCGTCCTTGGCCTCGTCGTAGCTGTTGGCGATGATCATCGCCACCGAGTCGCCGACATAGCGTACCGTGTCGACCGCCATCACCGGATGCGGCGGCGACTTGTGCGGCTGGCCGTGCTTGTCCTTGACCACCCAGCCGCAGATCAGCCCGCCGACCTTGGCGTCGGCGACGTCCTTGCCGGTGAAGATTTCGACCACGCCCGGCGAGGCCTTGGCCGCCGAGACGTCGATGCTCTTGATCCTGGCGTGCGCGTGAGGCGAACGCAGGAAGTAGGCGTAGGTCGCGCGTGCCAGGGGCAGATCGTCGACATAGCGGCCGGTGCCGGTCAGGAAGCGCTGGTCTTCCTTCCGCTTCACCCGGGCGCCGATTCCGGTCTCGGAGGTCATGGCTACACCCCCGCCGACTTCATGGCCGGTGCGGCGGCCAGGATCGCCTTGACGATGTTGTGGTAGCCGGTGCAGCGGCAGAGATTGCCCTCGAGCTCGCGACGCACCGTCGTCTCGTCGAGCTGGTAGTTGTGACGCTTCACCATGTCGATGGCGCTCATCACCATGCCCGGCGTGCAGAAGCCGCACTGCAGCGCGTGGTTCTCGCGGAACGCCTCCTGCATCGGATGCAGCTTCTCGGCGCTCTCGGCCACGCCTTCGATGGTGAGCACCTTGGTGCCCTCGGCCTGGACCGCCAGCAAGGTGCACGACTTGATCGACTTGCCGTCGACGTGGACGACACAGGCGCCGCACTGGCTGGTATCGCAACCGACGTGGGTCCCGGTCATGCCGAGATGCTCGCGCAGGAACTGAACCAACAGCGTACGCGCCTCGACCTTGCCGGAAACGGCCTTGCCGTTGACGGTCATGGCGACATTGATTGTCATCAAGCTTCTCCCTCACATTGTTGGTTCAGGGCGGAGGCGCCGGGATGCGCCCACAGGCCGTTGGCGGGACTCTGGCAAGCCGCTTGCAGAATGGTCAAGCGAATTGCGGATGACGGCGTCGGGGACGTCGACGGTGACGCTAACGACTCGCAACAAATACGATGATCAGGATGGCGGCGCCGACGCCGATGACCAGCCAGTGCCTGTAGCCGCGCTGCGCCGCAGCAGCGGCATCCGGTCTGGGACTCGCGCCCGCGGTGGTGCTGGCCGGCACGCTGGCGACGGGCGCCGGCGCGGGTGATGGTGTCGCTGCAGGGGAATTCGCCACGCCCGTTGCCGGGGCCGAGGCCTCCGCGGCTGCCGGTGGTGCCTCCGTAGCCGGCGGCGGTGCGCTCACCGTCGCCGCGAACTTGCCGAAGAACTCGTCGGCCAGCTTTCTGGCCGTGCCGTCGATCAGGCGTGCGCCCACCTGGGCGATCTTGCCGCCGACCTGTGCGTCGACATTGTAGGTAAGCGTCGTGGCACCTGCATCGTCGGCGAGGGCGACGACGGCACCGCCCTTGGCAAACCCGGCAGCGCCGCCCTGCCCCTCGCCCGTGATCCTGTAGCCGTTGGGCGGGTCGATGTCGGACAGGGTCACCTTGCCTGTGAAGCTCGCGCTGACCGGCCCAATGCGCAGACGGACCTTGGCTTTCATCTCGGTGTCGGAGACCATGTCGAGCGTTTCGCAGCCGGGAATGCAGGCCTGCAGCACGGCGGGGTCGTTGAGCGCGGCGAAAACCTTGTCGCGCGGCGCGGCGATCTTGTACTCGCCCTTGATTTCCATGTCGTAACTCCCGGCTCAAACGACAGCCTCACCCTGAGGAGCGCCCGCGTCGCGCGGGGTAACCCCCGCGCTTTGGCGCGTCTCGGAGGGTGGGAAGCAGTCGTGCTGTTTCCCGCCCTTCGAGACGGGCGCTTCGCGCCCTCCTCAGGGTGAGGTTCCCGAGGAGCGCGGCTACCACTTGCTGGTATAGGAGTCCGGCGGCGGTTCTGCCAGTGGCTCGCGGATCGACACGTAGATGGTCGCCAGATAGGGAACGGCCATGATCACCGCCAGGGCGGAGAACCAGGTCGCCTGGGTGTTCCAGAAAAGCGTGCGGATGACCCAGCGGCCGCCATCCACCGCGACCAGGCCGCCCGCTCCGCCGTCATGCAGCTTGATGGCGCCTTCGGTCACCACCAGCACGACCGCCCAGAAGATCAGCAGGAAGGCCAGGACGATCTCCGGAAGCACCGGCCGCACCCTGCTGAACGAGCGGTCCATGCGAACGAAGCCGCGACTGCCGTCGTAGCCCAGCAAGCGGCCGAACGACAGCGCCTTGGCCCAGCGGTCGGCCCGCGACACCGGCTCCGAGCGCAGGAGCGTCAGCGCCTTCCAGGCCAAGAGCACGATGCTCGGAATGACGAAGCTCCAGATGGGAAAGTCGCGGTATCGGCCATCGATGGCGATCTGGCGATACCAGTCGCCGATGCGAATCACCCCATCGTACCAGTCGATGCTGATGACGATGAGGTAGAAGATGCAGAGCCCGGTCAGAACGAGGTAGAGAACCTGCGCCAGCAGGTCGGCACGCTGCAGGATGCGATACCGAGGCAGGGCTCGCCAGGCATGCAGCGCCTCGCGGACCCGGGCGCCGTAGAGCGAAGGATCGGCCATCCTTCCCGTCAGGCTGTCGGCGATGCCGCGCAGCAGCGCGTAGCTGAAAAGCCCTAGCAGCAGGGCCCAGAACACGACGCCGAGCATCTTCTCGAAGTAGAAGGAGCGCGTCAGGTCGATCCAGGTCGCCTGCACGTAGCAGGTCGCCACGACCTGGGCGAAGACGGCGAAAACCAC
The DNA here is from genome assembly GCA_022844015.1 of Reyranella sp. Classification (GTDB taxonomy): domain Bacteria; phylum Pseudomonadota; class Alphaproteobacteria; order Reyranellales; family Reyranellaceae; genus Reyranella. The sequence goes on from JALHMO010000025.1 coordinate 47,149, forward strand.
GATCGCCTTGCTGCCGGCGACGCGGCGCATGCCCACGAAGCCGAAAAGGATCACTCCGGCCGCGATCGTGGACAGGATGTACAGCGTTCGCCAACGCGGCTCGGCGATCACCGGCTTGCCGAGCTCGAACTTGTCGTGCCGCTCGGCGTCGAGCAGGCCCCACGCCGCGCCGACCGTGCCTTCCTGCCGAGCCTTCCAGTTCTGGTCGAACGCCTCGACGATGTTGTAGTCGAACTTCTCGCGATCGGCGATGCCGCGGAACGTCGAGAAATAGCGCACCTGCTCGATCCTGCCCGGCCGGGCATCGGAGCGCATGCGGCCGTCGCCCGGCCATCCGGTCTCGCCGATGACGATCTGCTTGTCCGGGAAGCGAGCCTGCACCTTCCTGTAGATGTCGACGATGTGCTTGTCGATGGTCGGCTTGCCGTCCGCCTCGCGCCGGTCGAGACCGATCGGCTCGTCCTCCCAGTAGGGCAGGATGTGGATCGTGATGAAGTCGACCTCGTTCGCGAGCGATGGATTGCGCAGCCAGAACTCCCAGACATCGGCATAGGTGACGGGCTGGGACACCCGTTGCTTGACCTGTCGAATGTAGCGCCGCAACTGGTTCGCGGTGAGATCCTTGCGCAGCAGCACCTCGTTGCCGACGATCACCCGCTCGACCGTGTCCTTGTAGCGGTTGGCATGATCGATCAGCAGGTTGACCTGCTCGAGATTCTCCTTGTCGTTGTCGTTCAGCCAGGCGCCATGCCAGACCTTCAGGCCGTACTTGCCGGCGCGCTGCGGCACGGCCTCGAGGTTCTCGCCGGTCGAGTAGGTCCGCACCGCGCGCACCTTGCCCTGCATGCGGCGCAGATCCTGCTCGATCTGGTCAGGCGTCGGGAAGGTGCGGGTGAGCGGGCTCTGCCCTGGCCGATAGGGGGCGAACGACACGCTCTGCAAGGGGGCGGTCGTCCATCCGGCGATCTCGACCGGCCGGTTGGGCCACCACCACCACAGGAGGTTCAGCGCCGCCATTCCCACGAACGCAAGCAGCGCTATCAGAGCACGCATGGGGAGGTTTTAGCAGCATCGTTTGGCCACGGTATGGCTTTTTCGAGTTTCCTCCTTCGGTTCGCCTCCCCAGCTTCGCTGTGGTCGGCATTTTGGCCGCAAGCGGCCAGAAGCCTGGGGTGTCGCCGCCTGCCCTGAGCGAAGCCGAAGTGTCTTAAGACAACGGAGGGGTCAGCTCGAGACTCGTGGCTCATGACCCCTCGGCCCCGTAAGACGGGGCACCTCCCCATAGGCGTTAAAATAGAAGGAATCCTCATCCTGAGGAGCGCCCACAGGGCGCGTCTCGAAGGATGGGCACATAGAGATCGTTGAAAAGAGTCCTGCCGCGGCGCCCGTCACTGTGGCCGACCCTTCGAGACGCGGCCCTCCAGGCCGCTCCTCAGGGTGAGGTCCCTTTGTATTTTAGCGCTTATGGGGCACCTCCCCGGCGAAGACGCCAGGGAGGATTCAGGACGCCCCCCGCTGCACCCCGGCGATGGCCTGGCGAACGATCTGATGGCCGCGGAACAGGACCGCCTCCTTCCAGTCGTCGGTCTCGCGATAGAACTGGCGGCGCATGGCCGCGCGCACCGGGCCTGCCTCGGTGCCCAGCGGGTCGCCGTACTTGTGCAGCCAGTGGTCGGCGCGGAAGGCACGCTGGCCGCTCTCGCGGTCGAAGGTGCCGAACTCCAGGGTGCACATGGTGAGCCGCGTTTCCGGCTCGGTCAGCACCCGGTTCAGACCGTGGTGCCCGAGCCCGTCGCGCGCCTGCGAGGCCGTCTGGCCGCGCTTGGATTCGGTCACCGACTCGCCCCAGAAAGCGCGCACCCGCCGCGAGGCCGGCGTGTCGATGTCGTAGTGGGTGATCGGCTCGCCGTAGCCGTACGGACCGAGGCCGGTATGGAAGTCGATCACGGCGACGTCCCGGCGGCCCTTCAGGAAGCGATCGGTGATGGCATGCAGGGTCCGGTTCGACCACGACGGCCCGCCGCCGCCGAAGAACATGCCGTCGGCATGGCTGTACTGGCCACCCGAGACGGCGCGGAAGTAGGCGATGTCCCCGACCTTCTTGCGATAGGCCGCGAGCCTGGCGTCAGCCGCGTCGAGCGTCGCCTGGCCGAGGTCCTTCGGCACCAGGAGGTCGGCGACCTCGAGATAGCCCTCGTTCGTGGGGTAAGGCTTGCCGTGGTCGACGTAATTGCGGTTGAGGTCGTTGCCTTCTTCCGTGACGCGACGGGTCCAGGCGAAACCATAGGGGTTGATGGCATGGACGAACACCGCCGCCGTATCCTTCGGCAGCCCGGTTTCTCCGACAGTGGCCAGCCAGTCGACCTGGAAACCCGATCCGCAATACCCTTCCACGCCGTGCGTGCCCGAGATCGTCACGACGACCCGCGAGGCATCGTCCGGTCCCAGGCGCGCCACGTCGGTCGACAGGGCCTGCCCTTTCGGTCCCTTGCTCGGGTTGTCGTAGCGATGGGTCCGCGCGCCCGCGATGCGCGCCGCCGCCAGGAACTTGTCGCGCGCCTCGTTGTAGTCGGCGGCGAAGGAATGGATGCTGGGCATGGCCATTCGCTCAGGTACGCAGGGTCAGGCCGCCATCGACCACCAGCTCGTGGCCGGTGATGAAGTCGGCGTCGTCGGAAGCCAGCAGCAGCGCACCGCGGGCGATGTCGATCGGTTGGCCGAGCCGGCGCAGCGCGGCCTTCTTCTCCCACACGGCGCGGATCTCGGGCTTGTCGAAATTGCTCCTCGTCATGCCGGTGTAGATGGCGCCCGGGCAGACGTAGTTGGCGGTGATGTTGAACTTGCCGAGCTCGAGCGCCAGCGTGCGCGTGAGGCCGCCGACCCCTGCTTTCGATGCGCAATAGGCGGCCAGGCCATAGTCGGTGTCGAACGCCATCACCGAGGCGGTGTTGACGATGCGCGCCCGGCCCTTTTCCCGGGCCCGCATCTTGAGGGCGGGAATGGCCTCCCGGCAAAGCCGGAACATCGCCCGGACATTGACGGCATTGACGTGGTCCCACTGCTCGTCGGTCATCTCCTCGACGAAGGCGCGGCCGCTCACGCCGGCATTATTGAACAGGATGTCGAGCGCGCCGTAGGTCTCGATGGCCTTGCCGACGATCTGCCTCGGCGAGTCGGTGCCCGTGATGTCGCAGGCGAACGCGGCGATGCTGTCGTTTCCGGCGTGAGCCTCGGCGATGGCCGATTCCGGTCGGTCGACCGCCAGCACCCGGGCGCCCTCGTCGGCGAACAAGCCAGCTGACGCCGCACCGATCCCCGACGCCGCTCCTGTCACGATTGCGATCTTGCCTGCCAGCCTGCCCATGGGGCTCTCCTTCATTCCACGTTGACGCCTGACGCGAGGACGACGCGCTGCCACAAGGCAAGGTCACGCTCCAGCAGTTCCGAGAACGCCTTTGCGCCATGCCCTACCGGGTCGGCGCCGAGCCTGATCAATCGCGCTCGAAGGTCCTGTGCCAGAATAGCCTGGATGAAGGCGCGTTCGAGCTGGCGGGTGACGATGCGCGGCGTGCCGGCGGGGGCCATGATACCGGCCCACACCACGATTTCCGCGGCCGGCCACCCCGCTTCGGCCATCGTCGGGACATCGGGAAACAGCGGCGAGCGGCTCGTCGTCGTGACCGCAAGCGGTCGCAGCTTGCCCGATCTGACCATCGCTGCGGCGGATCCGGTGCCAGTGAACATGCCCTGCACCTGTCCGCCGTGCAGGTCGTACAGGGCGGGCGCCGCCCCGCGATAAGGCACATGGACGATGTCGATCTCCGCGGCGAGCTTCAACGTCTCCATGACGAGGTGGGAGATCGTTCCGACGCCTGTCGAGGCATAGTTGAGGTCGCCACGGTTGGCGCGCGCCATCATGACGAAGTCGTCGACCGTCCTCACGACCGACCTTGCCGGCACGACGAGCACCATCGGGGTATCGACGAGATGTGCGACGGGCGTGAGATCCCGGGATGGATCGAAGGTCAGGACGCGGTTGACCCATGGCGGAATGGTCACCTGGGCCGCCGAAGCGAGCAGCAGCGTATAGCCGTCGGGGTCCGCCCTGGCGACCGATGCCGCACCGCTCACGCCAGCTGCTCCGCCACGGTTGTCCACGACGATCGGTTGCCCCAGCCTCGAGCTTGCCTCCTGCGCAGCCAGCCGTGCCAGCAAGTCCATCGGGCCGCCGGCCGCGAACGGCACGACGAGGGTGATCGGTCGTACCGGGAAGTCGGCGGCGTCGAGCGGCAGCGGCAGGAGCGGCCCGCCGATGAGGGCGAGGAGGCTACGACGGCCGAGCATGGCCGCGTCCTCAGGCCACGGTGAGGACGACCTTGCCCGTCGCCTTGCGCGACAGCAGCGCATTCATGGCCTCGGCGCCCTTCTCGAGCGGGAAGCGCATCGATACGTGCGGCTTGAGCTTGCCCTCGCCGTACCACTTCAGCAGCTCGTCGAAATTCCTGCGCGCTTCGGCCGGCTCGCGACCGCGCCACGCGCCATAGAAGACACCGCGGACGTCGCAGCTCTTCAGGAGCGCGAGGTTTGCGGGCAACGAAGGGATGCGGCCTGCCGCGAAGCCCACCACCAGGATGCGACCGCACCAGGCAATGCAGCGCACGGACTCGTCGAATGCATCCCCGCCCACGGCGTCATAGACGATGTCGGCGCCGGTGCCGGCGGTAAGCTCCTTCACCTTGTCGCGCATCTTCTCCTTGTTGTAGTTCACGAACATGGTGGCGCCGTACTTGCGGCAAATTTCCATCTTCTCGTCCGACCCGACGGCGGCGATGACCTTGAGCCCCATCAGCGCGCCGAGCTCGACCGCGGTCAGGCCTACTCCCCCCGATGCACCGGTCACCAGCAGGGTTTCGCCCGGCTTGTAGCTGCTCCGCTGCTTCAGGGCGTAGTACGACGTCCCGTAGGTCATGGTGAAGGCGGCGCCGTCCTCGTAGCTCATGTTTGCCGGCATCTTCAGCAGGTTGCCCTGGTCGACGACCGCCTCGGAGGCGTAACCGCCATGACCGATCATGCCGATCACCCGGTCGCCCACCGCATATCCGGCGACGCCCTCGCCCACCTCGGTGATGTCGCCGGCGATCTCGTGCCCGGGAGCAAACGGACGCGGCGGCTTGAACTGGTACTTGTCGGCGATGATCAGCGTGTCGGGAAAGTTGACCCCGGCCGCGCGAATGGCGACACGGACCTGGCCCCGGCCGAGCGGCTGGGACGGCATCTCCACCAGCTTCAGGCTCTCCGGCCCGCCCGGCGTCTCGCTCAGCATAGCGCGCATGTCGTCCGCTCCCGTCCCGCTGTCTCGTCGTGTGGCGGCATTGATACGATGGCCGAACCCACAGCGTCCATGGCAGCTTGCGCCTGTGCTAGAAGGGCCACTTTCGCGGGGAGGAAGATGGCGGGGCTGCAAGACGGTTCTGATTCATGCTCTTGCGGACCGCGAGCGTCCCGCTCGCTCATGCTCATGAG
>JALHMO010000026.1 GCA_022844015.1 Reyranella sp.
GGGCGTGCTGGCGATGCTGCGCGATGCCCCGGGCCTGCTGCGCGCCAAGGGCATCCTGCGCTTCGCCGACTCGCCCGACCGGCGCACGGTGGCTCACCTGGTGGGCCGCAGGCTCGACGTCATCGACGACGGCCCGTGGCCGGATGGTATGACGTCGCGGCTGGTGCTGATTGGGGTGAGGGCAGGCATCGTCGGTTCTTTGGAGCGTAGACGCCCGCTCTTGTCATCCTGAGCAAGGAGCGGCTTACCGCGCCGTTATCGAAGGATCTCATCGCCAGAAGAACCAGAGTGCATTTGTGGCAGGCGGCGATGAGGTCCTTCGCTGCGCTCAGGACGACAAGAAAGTGCTCCGGGGACGGCCCTCAGGATTTGGGTGGGAACGTCGAGGCAAGCCGCTTGGCGACAAAGTACTCCTCGGCCAGAAGCGCGTAGAAATACTCGTCCCACCAGCCGTCGGGCGGGCGATGGATGCAGGCACGAAAGTGGCCCTCGCGGCGCATGCCGAGCTTTTCCATGACGCGCCAGGAGGCGACGTTCTCGGGTTGGCAGGTCGCGATGACGCGATGGCAGCCGAGCGTCTCGAAGGCGTAGGCGAGCAGGGAGCGTGCTGCTTCGGTCGCATAGCCCTGCCGCTGGTGCTGCGCGCCCAGCACCCAGCCGATCTCCCAGGTGCGCGTCACGACCCACGGATGGAAAATCATGTGGCCAGCGAGCTCGCCGGAAGCCGCGAGGGTCACCGCCAGCGCCTCGGCGTGCCTGCCGGCATTCTTCTCGGCGAAGGCCCTGGCGCTTGCCGCATCGAGCAGGCCGTGCGGCAGCCACGCCGTGACCGACGGGTCGGACATGTAGCGATGGATGACTGGCCAATCGTCCGCAATGATCGACCGCAGCCGCAGACGCGAGGTCGTGCGAGGGGAGAAGCTCACGGGCGCCAGCATAACAGATCGCATGGTGACGCAGCGGCCGCGGCGATGCGGCTGCCTGCAAATCGGGTTAGGGTTCGGCCCAACGGGAGGTGCGTCGTATGGCCGGCAGGTTGAAGGACAAGGTGGCGATCGTGGTCGGGGCGGGATCGATCGGACCCGGCTGGGGCAACGGCAAGTGCACGGCCGTCACCTTCGCCCGCGAGGGGGCCAGGGTGCTTTGCGTCGACCGCAAGCGCGCCGCCGCCGAGGAGACGGTCGGCCTGATCGCCAGGGAGGGCGGCGACGCGATGGGCTTCGAGGCCGATGCGTCGAGGAACGCCGACGTCAAGGCGATGGTCGATGCCTGCCTCGCCAAGTGGGGCCGCGTCGACGTGCTCGACAACAATGTCGGCATCGGCTCGACCGGCGGGCCGGTCGAGCTGAGCGAGGACGAGTGGCACCGCGTGTTCGACGTCAACGTGAAGAGCTTCTTTCTCACCGCCAAGCACGTGCTGCCGATCATGGAGAGCCAGGGCAAGGGCGCCATCGTCAACGTGAGCTCGATCGCCTCGATCCGCAGCCCGAAGGGAATCGCCTACATCGCCTACAACGCCAGCAAGGGCGCGGTGAACTCGCTCACGCTCGCCATCGCCTCGCAGTACGCCGACAAGGGAATCCGCTGCAACGCCATCCTGCCTGGCCTGATGCACACGCCGATGATCGACTTTCTGGCGGAGCAGTACGCGCGCGGCGAGAAGGACCACAACCAGGCCTACGACAAGATGATCGCGATCCGCGACCGCGCTTCGCCGACCGGCAAGATGGGTACCGGCTGGGACACCGCCAACGCCGCGCTCTACCTCGCGTCGGACGAGGCGGCCTACGTCAACGGCCACCTGCTGGTGGTCGACGGCGGCATCACCGCTCGCGCCTGATGCCGAAGCGGAAAACGACCGGGCCGGTCAGGATGATGAGGAACAATCGAAACAGGTGATGGGTCGCCACCATGGCGACCTCGACGCCGAGCGCCAGGCCGATCAGGCTCATCTCGGCGAACCCGCCCGGGGCGTAGCTCAGCACCGTGGCATCGAGGTCGAGGCCGGTCAGCGCCACGGTGATCTTGGCGAACACCACCGCGCAGACGATCAGCAGGATCGCCGCGCCGATCGAGGCGGCCATCTCTTTGTGCAGCCTGTCGATCGCGGCGCCGACGAAGCGGCAGCCGATACCGGTGCCCATGACGACCTGGGCCGCAGCAACCAGCTCGCCCGGCGGCTTCGAGTCGGTGACGCCGGCCAGGTGCACGATGGCGCTGAGGATCATCGGCCCCATCATGAAGCTCGCCGGCAGGTGCAGCAGCCGGCCGAGGACGGCGCCGACGATGCCGCACGCCGCGAGGATGGCGTAATCCTGCCAGTCGTAGTTGGAGGGGGCAGGCGCCATGGTGAGGACGCTGGTCTGCGCGCCGTCGACCAGCCGGTACCAGATCGGGATGGTGAGCACGACCGTCAGGATTCGCAGCGCATGGGCGAGCGCGATCGAGCGCTCCTCGCCGCCCATGGCGCCGCCCATGATGGTCATGTCGTTCAGCCCGCCCGGCATGGCGGCGAAGTAGCAGGTCGGCTTGTCCCAGTTGGTGAGGCGGCGGAACCACATGTAGCTCAGCGCCGCGCCTGTCATTGTCATGCCGGTGAGCACGCAAAGGCTCACCGCCCACTGGCCGAGCCGCTGGACGAGGTCGGGCGTGAAGCCCGCGCCCAGCAGCACGCCCATGATGATGATCATGCCCTGGCGCAGGCGCACGCGCATGCCGATGCGCAGGCCACAGAAGGCGGCGACCGTCGAGAACACGCAGGCGCCCAGCATCCAGGCGAGCGGCATGCGCAGGTAGTCGAAGACGTAGCCGCCAACCGTGCCGATCGCCAGCGCGAGGAGCAGCGGCTTCAGGCCCTCGTGACCGATGATGCGCTTCTTCTCGGGCTTGACGGGGATCGGCGGGCTACTCAAGGATCGAACTGCTCCTTGAGGATGCGCTCCTCGAGGTCGTGCTCGGGATCGAACAGCAGCGTGAGGGCGATATCGGTCGCCTCGGTGATCGTCACCTTGACTACGTTGGCGATCTCCACCGAGTCGGCGGCCGCGGCGACGGGGCGCTTGCGCGGGTCGAGCACGGTGAGCGCGACCTCGGAATGCCGCGGCAGCAGCGCGCCGCGCCAGCGGCGCGGCCGGAAGGCATTGATCGGCGTCAGCGCGAGCAAGCCCGCTCCGAGTGGCAGGATCGGGCCGTGGGCCGACAGGTTGTAGGCGGTCGACCCGGCCGGCGTCGCCACCAGGATGCCGTCGCAATAAAGGTCGGGCAGGCGGGGCCGCCCGTCGACCGCCACGGCGATGCGGGCGGTCTGCCGGCTCGAGCGCAGCAGCGAGACCTCGTTGATCGCGATCACGTCGACGGTTTTGCCGCGGCTGTCGGTCGCCACCATGCGGAGCGGCGTGAGCGTGACCTGGCGCGCCTTCCTGAGACGCTGCAGCAGGCCCGGCTCCTTGTAGGTATTGAGCAGGAAGCCCACGGTGCCGAGATTCATGCCGTAGATCGGCGTGCGCCGGCGCATGTTGCTGTGCAGGGCCTGCAGCATCAGGCCGTCGCCGCCCAGCGCCACGATGATGTCGGCCTGGGCCGGGCCCACCGAGCCGTATCGCCGGACCAGACTATCTCGTGCCGCCCGGGCGGTCGGTGTCGGGGCACAAACGAAGGCCAGGCGGGGAGCGGTCGAGCTGGGGGACGCCATCGAGATGTCTGCAATGCCACCGATGCAAGACTCGTACTATAGTGTCCAGTTGTCGCGTGGCGATAAGATGCTGACGAAAGAAGCGTGGAGGAGGAGGAGCGAGATGGAGCTGGTTCCGCTGGGGCCCGGGTTCGGTGTCGAGGTGAAGGGCGTGAGCATGCTCGATGTCGCCTCCGATGCCGAGGCCTACAAGGCCGTGCGCGCCGCCTTCGAGACCCACTCCCTGCTGGTGTTCCGCGACCAGCTGATCGCCGACGACATCCAGGTCGCATACAGCCGCGCCTTCGGGCCCCTGGAGCTCACCAAGGTGGCCTCGCTCGGCGCCAACAGCTTCTACTCGCGCCTGACCAACATCGGCGAGAACGGCGAGATCGTGCCGCCCGACCACCGTCAGGTGCTGGTCGCCCAGGCCAATGCGCTGTGGCACACCGACTCGTCGTTCAAGAAGACGCCGGCGCTCGCCTCCGTGCTGACCGCGCGCGTGCTGCCGGGCGCCGATGGCGACACCGAGTTCACCTCGACGCGGCTCGCCTGGGACCGCCTGCCGGCCAATCTGCAGGGCCGGCTCAAGGACGCCGTGGCGACCCATTCCTACGCCAACAGCCGCGACCAGATTCACCCTGATCTCGCCAATGCTGAGGAGCGCAAGGCGCTGCCGCCGGTGCGCTGGCGCCTGAACTGGCGAAACCCGACCAACGATCGACGGGCGCTCTATGTCGCGAGCCACGCCTATGCGATCGACGGCATGGACGATCGCGATGCCCGGCAGCTGTTGGCCCAGCTGCTCGACGAGGCGACGCGGCGCGAGTTCGTCTACGTCCACAAGTGGCGCCAGGGCGACGCCGTGATGTGGGACAATCGCGCCATGCTGCACCGCGGCCGGCCGTGGGACTACACCAGGGAACGGTCGATGATCCGCACCACCATCTCGGCGACCGATGCCGACGGCCTGAACGAGGTCAAGCCGCCTGTGCTGCACTAGCCGCGGAGCATGGCGCCGGGGGTGGCGCCCATAGGGCCAACTTTGGTGGAGGACCCCACGAAGTCAGCGCCTATGAGGCTGGCGCCAGCGCGGCTACTCCGCCGCTTCCAGGCGCTGGGTATTGCTCGCGGCGGCGATCCTTGCGCGCGCCAGATCCTCGCCGCGACGCTTGCTGAGGGCCGCGCCGCCGCCCGCCGTGTCGGCGAACAGGGAAAGCTTGTCGAGATCCTCCTCGACTACCGGCGACAGGGCGAGATCCATGTACTCGTGGCGCCTGGGATCGTTCTTGACCTTCTGGCCGATGCGCCATCCCTGCCATGCCAGCCGGCCGTAGATCCTGAGCTTCCTCAAGGTTTCCACCGCCAGCTTCCAGTGGAACACGCCCACCGGCTCGATCGGCATGCCGTAGCGGCGGTCGCGCCGATACTTCAGGCGCACGATGCCGCCTTCCAGCGGATGGATGTTCTCGGCCTCGAACATGATCTTGAACATGGTCATGAACTGGGCTGGCTCGGCGGGATTGCGGCCCGGGATCGACCCGTGGCGGCGCGCCACCGTCTCGATGTGCTCGGGCGTATAGTACGTCCGCCAGGCATCTCGGTAGGTCTGCTCGTACTCGGCGTCGCTCATCTTGGGATGATGGACGACGCGATGATTGAGGTCGTACTTGTTCAGATCGGGGTCCATCCAGACGCCCTGCTTCCACAGAGTCTGGTGGTCTTCCGAGCCCGGCAGCGGCGTCAGCATGAAGAACTCGAGGATGTCGAGGGGCAGTTCGTTCTTGATGATCTCGAGGTCGCGCAGGATCGACTCGCGCGTATCGCCGGGGAAGCCCAGGATGTAGCCGGCCCAGGTCGAGGCGCCGCTGGCGTGCCACGCCTGCAGCATCTTGCGGTACTCGGTGATCTTGTTTTGGCGCTTCTTGGCGGCCAGCAGGTTGTCGGGATTGACGTTCTCCAGCCCGATGAACACCCGGTAGACGCCGGCCCAGCGCGCCTTCTCGATGAAGCGCGGGATGCGATGGCACTGGGTGTCGACCTGGATGATCAGGGAGACCGCGATGCCCTCGTTCTCCTTGAGCTCGATCAGCCGGTCGAAGAAGGCCTCCCAATGCTTGTTGCGGGCCATGTTGTCGTCAGTGATGAAGAACGACGTGATGCCCTGCCTGTAGTTCTCGCGGATGATGTCCTCGAGGTCGTCGGTATTGCGGAAGCGGCTCTTGCGTCCCTGGACGTTGATGATGGTGCAGAACGAGCACTGGAACGGGCAACCGCGGCCGAGGTCGAAGCTCGACTTGCGACCCTCGTTGCGCGCCAGCGCGGCCGGCGGCAGATGCGGCGTCGGTGCCCCTTCGATGCCCGGCAGGTCGTTCATGTAGTTGTAGAGCGGCTTCAGCGTGCCGTTCCAGGCGTCGCGCAGCACGATGTCGAGGCGGCCTTCCTCGGCTTCGCCCGCGAAGATCGAGATGCCCATGTCCATCGCCGCCTGGATCTCGGGCGGCACGACCGGCAGCATCGACAGGCAGCCGGCAGCGTGGAAGCCGCCCATCGCCACCTGGAGCCCGGCCTTCAGGAAGTGGCGGGCGAGGTCGACCGCGTGGGGGAATTGGTTGGACTGCACGCCGACCAAACAGATCAGCGCCCTGCCGCCGGTGCGGCGAATGTCGGCGATGATGCGGTCCGGGCGCACCCGGGTATTGGTCTCGTCGAACGGCTTGATCAGGATATCAACGTCCGGGCCCAGCACTCGACGCTGCCGGCAATCCTCGCCCAGCCCGTAAAGGGCGGCCAAGGTGTTCGACGGTATGTGGGATCGCAGCCAGGTGATCGGATAGCCATCGTCGTCGTAGTGCGTCGGCTTGATCATCACCAGCTGGAAGGTGGTCTTCGTCACGGCACTACCCATTGCGGATGACTCCAAAGCGAACAACCCGCATGCGGCCCGATCGTGTGCGTTTCACCGCTTAACGGCATCCCAATTTCCACAATGCTCTGAGCGGGCCTGCAACGCAACTGCAAGAGGTCGACAATCGAAACCGATTTGCCCAATAGAACCTACTCCCCGTAGGGCTTTGCTTCCTATCAGACCCGCAATCCGTGGGATTGGGACATGATCAAGAGGTAATTGCAGTCCGCACCGTTCGCGCGCACCGTAGGTGCGGCCCCGAGGCGCGCCACCAAGACGTCCGGGGGAGGAACGAACAAGACCTTGAGTCTCATCGCGCGCGTCCCGGCGCTGGCACCGTTCAAGGTCTCCAGCTTTCGCTTCCAATGGCCGGCCGATCTGCTCGCCTCGTGGGCATTCGAGATGGAGGGCGTGATCCTCGGCTGGTTCGTGCTGGTCTCGACCGGCTCGGTGCTGGCCCTGGCGGTATTCGGCTCCCTGCAATTCCTCGGGACCCTGATATCGCCGCTGTTCGGCATGGCCGGCGACCGCATTGGCTACCGCAACCTCCTCTGCCTGATGCGCGCCAGCTACGCGGTGATGGCGGGCCTGCTGGCGCTCCTGTTCCTGGCGGGCCTCGCGTCTCCCGTGCCGGTGTTCGTGCTGGCCACCCTCATGGGGCTCGTCAGACCTTCCGACATCACTCTGCGCAACCTCCTGGTCGGCGAGACCATGCCGGCGAGCTACCTGATGCGTGCCATGGGTGTGTCCCGCACGACGGCGGATTCGGCGCGCATCGTCGGCGCGTTGTCCGGGGCCGCGCTCGTTGCGGCGCTCGGATCGGGGCTGGCCTATGTCGTGGTGTGCGCCACCTATCTGGTGAGCCTCGCCTTCACCCTGAATGTCGGGATTCGCCGTCTCCGCGTGGTCGGCGAGCAGGCGATGCCCGCCTCGCCGATCAGGGCGCTTGCCGAGGCCTTCGCCTACGTCTGGTCGACGCCGGATCTGCGTGCCCTGATGCTGCTTGCCTTCCTCGTCAACTTTGCGGCCTATCCGCTGGTCGGTTCGCTGCTGGCCTATGTTGCCAAGGACATTTACGGGCTTGGCCAGACAGGGCTGGGCTGGCTGATCGCCTGCTTCGCCGGCGGCGCCCTGACGGGTTCGGTGGCCATATCGATGCTCGGACCGCGCATCCGGGCCGGTCGGACGATGCTGGTGTGCGCGACCGCATGGTTCGGCCTCAACGTGGTCTTCTCGTGGATCGAGGTCGCGCTGTGGGGGGAAATCGTCCTGTTCGTTGCCGGCCTGGTTCAGAGCTTTTGCATGATCCCGATGGCGGTCCTGCTGCTTCGGGTCGCGGCCCCGCCGTTTCGCGGCCGTGTCATGGGGGTACGGATGCTGGCGGTCTACGGCATGGCGATCGGGCTGCTGCTGTCCGGCCCCATGATCGAGCATCTGGGCTTCGCGTTGACCGGCTCGCTCTTCAGCCTGGTCGGTATCGTCTTCACGTTGCTGATTGGCATTTGCTGGCGGCGCCATCTGTGGCATCCGGCGGCCACCGCGAACCAGCGCTAGGCAGGTCTCCTCCCCGGGCGGACCGGGGAGGAGAATGGACGAGGATGTCAGCCGAGATTCTTCTCGGCGAACGACCAGTTGGCGAGCTTGTCGAGCCACGCCTGGATGTGATCCGGACGGCGGTTCTGGTAGTCGAGGTAATAGGCGTGTTCCCACACGTCGGCGACCAGGAGAGGCTTGCGGCCGTGGGCGAGCGGCGTGTCGGCATTCGCCGTCGTCTCGATGGCGAGCTTGCCGTTGGTTTCGACCAGCCACGCCCACCCACTGCCGAACTGGCCGACCGCGGCAGCCTTGAAGGCCTTCTTGAAATCGTCGAGGCTGCCGAAGCTGTCCTCCACGGCCTTCTTCATCTTGCCGTCGGGAGTGCCGCCCTTGGGCGACATGCTGTTCCAATAGAACTCGTGGTTCCACGACTGGGCGGAATTGTTGAAGATTCCCTTGGCCTTGTCGTCCTTGGCCGACTTCTTGACGATGTCCTCCATCGACATGTCGGCGTACGGCGTTCCAGCAATCAGGTTGTTGAGGTTGTCGATGTAGGTCTTGTGATGCTTGCCGTAGTGGAACGAAAAGGTCTGGGCGGAGATGACCGGCGCAAGGGCGTCCTCCGCGTATGGGAGCTTCGGCAGGGTGAAGGGCATTACGCAAATTCCTCGAGCTGGCCCGGCCTCGCGGCCGGGCGGGCAGTGGTGACAACAAAATGCCGGGCACGCCAACCATGCCAGCGCGCCCGACGGGGCGGAGCTTGGCAGAAATGGCGACCCAAAGGGACAGCTTCTTTTCTGCCGCGCAGGTCGGACGAAAGCTCGGCTGGTTCAACGGGACTGGGGTGCCTCGGTTGCCGGACAAGTCGATTTTCCCGCCATTCCCGGCGAACGCTTCTCACTCACCCAGATTTCGTGGCGAACGCTTCTCACTTGCCTACCTTTTGGTTGCACGCATGTGACCGCGGAGTATCTGTTAGGCAGTAGCGCATCGCGAGGAGAGCCGCAGTGAAGGGAAACCCGCAGATCATCGCCGAGCTGAACAAGCTCCTGAAGAACGAGCTGACCGCGATCAACCAGTACTTCCTGCACGCACGCACGCTGAAGCACTGGGGCTTCGAGCGACTGGGAAAGAAAATCTACGACGAATCGATCGGCGAGATGAAGCATGCCGACAAGCTGATGCAGCGCATCCTGTTGCTCGACGGTCTGCCGAACCTCCAGGACCTAGGCAAGATCACGGTCGGCGAGACCGCCGTGGAGTGCCTCAAGGCAGACCTCAAGCTCGAGCACGAGGCGCGGACGGCGCTGGTCGCTGCTGTCACCCTGTGCGAGACGGCCAAGGACTACGTCAGCCGAGAGATCGTCGTCGACATTCTCGAGGACGCCGAGGAGCACATCGACTTCCTGGAGACCGAGCTGTCCCTGGTCGACAAGGTCGGCGAGCAGAACTACCTGCAGACGCAGATCGGTGAGGGCAAGGGCTCGAGCTAGCTCATCGCCAGGGCGTGCTGCCCACTGGCGCGACCGCTGCTGCAAGAGCGTTCACTCCTCGGGAGCGCTCCGTTTCGTGGGCGTCAACCTTCACTGCAGTGGCACGCGCTCCCATCGTCGGGATCAGTCGGCGGCCATCATCGCCGGCTGTGCCGCCTGTTCGCGCGCCGCCGCCTCGGCGATCCGCTCGCGCATGTCGCAAGCACAATTTCCGCATTGCGGGCTCTTGCCGTAGGCACGAAATACGTCGGCTGGCCGCCGGGCGCCGGCGCGAACGGCGGCGTCAACCTCGCGCTCCCGAATGGCCCGGCATATGCAGATATACATTCCTGTGCGTCCACCTAGTCTGCAGGTGCGACTTACTCGCAAGGACGGCAAATTATGCGGCCGGCGTCAGCCGGTCAAGAGTTCCTAGAAACCTGGGAGAGCGAATTTTTGCAGCTGGAGTCGCAGTGCGGCATCGATTGGATGAGGCGTACGGCCGCGCAACCTGACCACTGTCATTTCCGCAGCGACGATGCAGAAATTATCCTTGAAGGCGGCCGATCCGACAGTGATCGAGCTGGTGCCGATCCGCATCACGCCGGTTCCCAGCTCGACCCGCCCAGGCCAGTGTGATTCGGCCAGGAAGCTCACGGTCATGCCGGCCGAGATGCCGCGCACGCCTTCCTCGCTCCGCTCCATCAAGCCCATGTCGCGCATGAAGGTGAGGCGGGCGGTTTCCATGTAGGCGCAGAGTGCCACGTTGTTCA
Source organism: Reyranella sp. (assembly GCA_022844015.1). GTDB lineage: Bacteria > Pseudomonadota > Alphaproteobacteria > Reyranellales > Reyranellaceae > Reyranella. The sequence goes on from JALHMO010000026.1 coordinate 10,360, forward strand.
CGTGGCCGGCCGCGTCCTGGTCGGAGAATCGGACGGTGTCGGTACACCAGTGCGGGTAGATGGTGCGGTCCTGAAGGCGTTTGTCGCGAGACATCGGGGAATCACCGGGACGAAGTTGCCGCGGAACATAGCCCGATCGGCAGCTGCAATGACAAGAGGTCCGACGATTCAGCGCGAGGCCAGCCAGGCTCGCGCGCCTTCCAGGGTGGCGAATATCTCGACCGGACGCCTGGCGCCGCCCAACTCCCTGAAGCGCTGGATCGCTGTTCGGGCCTCCGGCGTCGTGACGACCGCGGCGATGGCGCCGCGCGGGTCGTGCACCGCGTTGGCGCGAACGCGCTCGCCAAGGACCTGCATGTCCTCCTCGCTCAGCCGGCTGTCGAGCTGCCGGGCATCGAACAGCTTGGGGTAGGGCATGGCGCCGGAGGCTGCCAGCGCCTCGAAGTAGTCCAGCACGTCCTGCAGGCGGACGACGCCGTGCGCCTTCGCGGTCACGAGGCGCTTGGCATGGTCGATCTCGATCTCGATTGGCAAAGGTTCGTTCCGCTTCCCATCGCAGCCTCCGCCGACACTCCGGTGGCCCCAACGAGAAACGCGAGACGGCCGCGGAGGTTCCCTCGACCTTCCCTGTCGCGCCGGATTTGATCGGTCGTGGGGCGTCCCCGAGGTTCATGGTGTCGCGAGGAGAACGTGATCGCCGTCGACGATGCTGCCGGAGTGTTGCACCCTGCCGCCATGCCCCATCCGATCTTCACCGAAGAGCACGACCTCATTCGCAACCAGCTGCGCCGCTTCGTCGACGAGCAGGTGAAGCCCTTCGGCCCGCAATGGGAGCAGGATGGCTTCGTGCCGCGCGCCGTGCTGAAGCGGATGGGCGACCTCGGCCTGTTCTCGCTGCGCGTGCCCGAGGCGCTGGGCGGTGCCGGGCTCGATGCCCGTGCGTCGGTGGTGCTCGCCGAGGAGGTCGGCCGGTCGACCCATGGCGGCTTTGCCATCACCGTGCTGGTCCATACCGACATGGCGAGCCCGCATCTGGTCCGCTTCGGGACCAAGCGTCAGCTCGAGAAGTACCTGCCGGGCGTCATGGCAGGTACCACCATCACGGCCGTCGCCGTCACCGAGCCGGGTGCCGGCTCCGATGTCGCCGGCGTGCGCACCCGTGCGGTGCGCGATGGCGCGGACTACGTGCTGAATGGCGCCAAGATGTTCATCACCAACGGCGTTCACGGCGACCTCTGCTTCGTCGCCGCGCGCACCGATCCCGAAGCCAAGGGCAGCCGGGCCCTCACAATGTTCATCGTCGAGAAGGGCACGCCGGGCTTTCGCGTCGGGCGGGCGCTCGACAAGACCGGCTGGCGCTCGTCCGATACCGCCGAGCTGATCTTCGAGGATTGCCGGATCCCGGCCGAGAACGTCCTGGGGGAGCCCAATCGCGGCTTCTACTCGATCATGGCCAACTTCCAGACCGAGCGGCTGGTGATCGGCGCCATGGCCATGGCCGAGGCGCGCGAGGCAATTCACCTCACCTACCAGCATGTCAACGACCGCACGGCCTTCGGCAAGCCGCTGTGGGACAAGCAGGCGATCCGCCAGCGCCTGGCGCGGCGGCTGGCCGAGGTCGAGGCGGCGCGCCAACTCGTCCACCACACGGCGTGGCTCGACGCCCAGGGAACCGACTGCGTCGCCCAGGTCTCCATGGTCAAGGCGCTGGCCGGCGATCTGGTCAACCAGGTGCTCTACGACTGCGTTCAGTTCCACGGCGGCATGGGCTTCATCCGCGAGACCGCGGTCGAACGCATGGCGCGCGATGCCCGTGTCCAGGCAATCGGTGGCGGCGCCTCGGAGGTGATGCTCGAGGAAATCGCCAAGCGCCTCGGCGCCGTGCTGGCGGATTGACGACGCTACTTCGGCGCTACCAGGAACGGCCCGACGGCGGCGACAGCGCACTCGGTACCGCCGGCCTGGGCGCACTCGCGCAAGGCGTCGCTCACTGCGTCGGTCTCGCTCGGCCGGCGCATCGCCATCCCGAGACGGCCATTGCGCCCGAGCGCGATGGCGCGCCAGTCGTCGGCGACCAGGTAGCGATCGATGGCCTCCTGCTGGCTCGTGCCGAGGTCGGCGAGATCCGGCGCCGTCAGGACGTCGACGATGCGGTAGCGCTGCGGCGTGCGCACCACGACCTGCATGTCGACGGAATATACAATGCACCGACGCCCCGTGATGTGACCGCAGACTTGCAGGTTGCGCCTGATGGCGTCTCCCTCGGTCTCGCTGGGCGACCACCAGTCGACGCGATTGCGACCGAGCACCAGCGCGCGCTTGCGCTCGGACTTGACGTAGTGCTCGGCGAGATTGAGGCGGGCCGGCTCGCGGATCAGCGGCACGGCCGCCGGATCGAAGGCGATCGGGGGCGCTGGCCGGGTCGGCGGCAGATACGGCTGGGGCGGCAGGGGCGGCGAGCGGAAGGTCCACACGACGTCGTTTCCGATCGCATAGATCATGCATCGGTCGACCTCGCGCGGCTGCGCCACCTCGCGCTGCACCGCCTTGTTGCACTCCTCGATCGCAACCCGTCGCGCCGCGGCGTCGTCTATACGGCGCGTGGCAATGGTGAGATGGCCGCGCACCGTGATCGCCATCGCCTTGGAACCCTCGGCTCGCGCATAGTTCTCCAGCGCCCGTCGGCGTGAGTCGGCGACGAACGGCACGTCGGCCGCAACGTAGGGTCGTGTGGCCGCGACCGGGGACGAGGCGGGAGGTACCGGCGCGCTTGGAGGCGTGCTGGCGGCAGGCGGCGGCGTTGGTGCGGCTGGCGCCGCCGATGCCGGGTTGGCTGGTGCGGGAGCGGCGGCGGTCGATGACGCCACTTGGGTCGGTGGGGTGCCGGGCGCCGGGACCTGGGCGGCGGCCGGAGGCGCTGGCTCCATGCGGCCGTGCATCAGCCACGCACCGACAGCAGCGGCGATCACGGCGACGGCGGCGATGCCGCCGGCCACCACGAGTCGTGTGGAACTCTTGTGCGCCGGCCTGGGATCGGGCGCCCTGGCCGGCGGCGCCCCCTGCAGGGTCAGGCGATAGGCATGGATGGGGCGCGGGATGTTCTTGACGTGCTGCTCGCCCATGTCCTCGGCGCCCAGCGTGAGCTTTCCGATGATCTGCTCGTAGATCGAGGACGAGACGCAGATGCCGCCGTGGGGCGCGATCGATTCGAGCCGCACCGCGACATTGACCGCATCACCCATCAGGTCGTCGCCGCTTTCGACGACGTCGCCGAGATTGACGCCGATGCGCAGGATGAGCTGGTCGCCAGGGCCGCCAGAGGCATTGGCCGAGCGCATGGCTTCCTGGGTCTCGAGGGCGGCTCGCACCGCTTCGACGGGACTTGCGAACTCGGCCAGAAGTCCGTCCCCGGTGGCCTTGAAGACGCGCCCGCGATGATGCTGCACGATCGAAGCGGTGGTGGCCATGCGCTGGCCGAGCAGCTCCAGGGCATGTTCCTCGTCGCGGGCCGACATGGTGCTGAAGCCGACGACGTCGACGGCGACGATCGTGGTCAGCCGCCTGACCAGGTTGGGTTCGTTCATCTGCCGCTGGACCTTGGCGCAGCGTAGCCGACGCGCGGCCGCTCGGCCATAGGACGTGCTTGCAGGACCGGCCACGCTCTGCGAAGAGCGAGGACATGCAGCCCAAGGACCCGCGCTACTGGGACGACTATCAGGTCGGCATGAAGTTCGACCTCGGCTCGACGTCGTTCACGGAAGCCGAGATCGTCGAGTTCGCCCGCCAGTTCGATCCGCAAGGCTTCCACATCGATGAAGCTGCCGCGCGCCAGTCGATGTTCGGCGGCCTGATCGCCTCGGGCTGGCACGTCACCTCCAAGCTGATGCGCCTGTTCGTCGACAACTACCTCGACAAGCGGACGGCGCTCGGGTCGCCGGGGCTCGACCAGGTCCGGTGGCTGAAGCCGGTGCGGCCGGGAGACACGCTCACGGCGTGGGTCGAATGCGCGGACAAGGTACCCTCCAGGAGTCGCCCCGAGTTGGGCGTCATCCATGAACATTGGGGCGCCACCAACCAGAACGGAGAGCTCGTGGTGACGGTCAAGGGAATCAACATGGTGCGGCGGAGGCCGGCGTGAGCCGGGCGGTCAAGGGGCTCGATCATGTCGTGGTCATGGTCGACGGCATCGATGCGGCCGAGACGGCCTATCGGCGCCTGGGCTTCCAGGTCCAGCCGCGCGGCTTTCATCGCAAGCTCGGCACTGCCAATCATCTCATGATCTTCGAGACGGATTACTTCGAGATCCTGGGCATCGTCGAGGACACCCCCTTCAACGCCGAGCGGCGCGAATGGCTGAAGGACGGCGGCGGGCTGGCCAACGTGGCGCTGGCGACCGACGGCGCCGATCTCGCCGTCGACGCCTTCCGGGCGGCGGGCTTGCAGCCCGACGCGCCGCTGTTCTTCGACCGTGCGGTCGAGATCGCCGGCAAGACCGAGAACGCCCAGTTCCGTACCGTGCGGATCCCCAAGACGAACATGCCGGTGGTCGGGTTCTTCGTCTGCGAGCACCTGACGCCGCAGTTCGTCTATCGCGCCGAGTGGGCCCGCCATCCCAACGGCGCCCGCGGCATCCTGGGCGTCACGGTGATTGCCGAGCAGCCGCACAAGTGGGCCGGCGAGCTGGAGAAGTACTTCGGGAGCGGCTCGGCGCACCGCGACGGGGACGGCCTCGTGGTCGATACCGGCACGCAGCCGATCCGGTACCTCACCCGCGCCGACTATGGCCAGCGTTACCCCGGCGTGACGCCCGTGCGGCCCGCCGATCATCCGGCGCTGCTGTCGGTGCGCGTCGACTCGCTTGCCGCCTGCGAGGCCCTGCTGCGTGGCAACGGCGTGGCCGTGATCCGGCCCGATGCCGGGCGGCTGATCGTGCCGCCCTCCGAGGCGGCGCACCTCACGCTCGAGTTCAGGGAGCGCTGATCTCGTGACGTTCGACCTGGCTGACCGGCGAACCTACGGTTTCGCCACCGAGGAGCATTTGCGCTTTGCCGACGTCGATGCCAACGGCCACATCAACAACGGCGCCTTCCTGCAGCTTCTGGAGAATGCGCGAGTCTCGTACATGCGCGCCGTCGTGCGCTCCGGCCTGCCGCGCTTTCGCGTCGTGGTCGGCCGGCTCGAGGTCGATTTCAAGCGCCAGATGTTCTATCCCGGCCGGGCCACCGCCTGCGCCCGCCTGCTGGAGGTGCATCAGCGCAAGTGCGTGATCGGGCACGGCCTGTTCGATGGCGACGGCAACTGCACGGCGGTGCTCAAGGCGATCATGGTGTCGCTCGACGAGACGACCCATCGCAGCACGCCGTTCGAGCCGGCAGTGCGTGCTGCGCTCGAGATGATTGCGGCTTCCGACGACGGACTAGCGACATGACCGACACGCTCGTTCCCGAGGGTTTCCGGCGGCTCGAGGTGTTCGACCAGTTCGTCGACCTGATCGGGCCGCTGTGGTTCAGGAGCGAGGGCGAGATGCTCAGGGTCGGGCTGCCGCTGGAGGCGCGCCACGGCAACCCGCTGGGCTGGGCGCATGGCGGCCTGCTGGTGACGGTGGCGGACATGGTGATGGGCGTGGGCTCCGGCCATGCGACTGGAATCCGCTGGCCGCATCCGACGATCTCGCTCAGCACCGAGTTCGTGCGCGGCGCGCGGCTCGGCCAATGGCTCGAAGGCAGCGCCCGGATTGCCCGGCGCACGCTGAATTTCTGCTTCTGCAGCTGCGATCTGGTGTGCGGCGGCGAGATCGTCCTGGTGGCCACGGGCGTCTTCAAGATCCCCGACATCGACAAGATCCCGCCGGACCAGCGCACCAAGGTGCTGGGCAAGTGGGGTGAGTAGTCTTTTCCTCCTCAGCTTCGCTGGCGAGGCAAATGAGTTACTTCTTCTTGCGCCGGTAGATCCGGTAGCGGTCGAAATCCATCAGGTGCTCGTAGCCTTCGAAGGCGTCGGCGAAGATGCGGTTCTGCATGAAGAACTCGAGATAGTCGAACTCTCGCCCCTGGCAGCGCGGGATGCCGGCGATTCGATCGACGATCAGCAGATCCGGCTGCTCGCGGGCGAAATCCTCGCTTACCGTGTCGAACACGAACTTCTCCGAATCGCCCATCGTGTCGGGCGGATTGTAGAGCGCCGGGAAGTCGTCGCAGGTCGCGTAGACGCCCTGCAGCACCCACAGGGTGAGAAAGCGCATGGCCATGCGGCCGTCGATGTAGTTGATCATCGGCCATAGCGGGTAGATCCCGGGCGACAGGGCCAGGATGGTCCGGTGCGGCGCATTCTGCTCGATGACGTGCTGCAGGCGGCCGCCGATCGACTCCTCGAACTGGCGCTGCTTGTAGAACGGTGGCGTGTAGAGCGCCGCCTGGAAGTAGAGCAGGACCATCAGGGTGGCGGAGATGATGGCGACCGGCAGGTGATGTCCGCTGCGGCTGATCGGCAGGTAGCGGTCGACGGTCTGTGAGACCGTGAGCGCCGCCAGCAGGATGGCGGCGGACAGGGCGGGCAGCACATGGTACGGCCAGCCCTTGGCCTGAGCGACTGCCGATATGGCAGCGCCGATGCCGAACGCGATCAGCACACGCGCCGATATGGTCTCGGTGAAGATCACGGCGATCGCGCCGAAGATCACGAGCGCGATCAGGGTCGGGCCGAGCACATTGCTGGTCAGCACGGCGCGCCAGCCGGCGTCTCCGATCGGCGCATAGGCCTCGATCGCCAGCGGCATCACGAAGCGGCCGAAATCGGCGAAGATCGTGTACATGGCGACGAAATGCGCCACGGCGACGAGACCGATCGACCACGGGATCGGGTCGGTGAAGGTTGCGCGCCAGCCCCGGCGGGCCAGAAGGTAGAGCTCGACGGCCGCCGGGATGGCGAGATAGTGCGGTTTCATGGCGAGGGCCACACCGGCGACCAGCCCGATTGCGAGGGCGGCCAGACGGGTCAGCGGCACGCCTTCGGCGCGCGCCATGGAGGCGATCATGTAGGGCGCACAGGCGACGAACATGATGTGCTCGCGCTGGCCGAAATGCTCGTTCGGCAGCACGGTGAACAGAAACAGCAGGACCGGCGGCAGCAATGCCTCGGTGAGGGCATGGTCTGCCGAGGGCACGAGGCGGACCAGCCGCCGGCAGGCCCAGAAGGAGGCGAATATTCCGGCTACCACCCAGGCGGTGAACCAGAAGGTGGGGGCGCCGGGCAGGATCTTCGAGGTCAGGACCGGCAGGGCATGCACGACGAACGTGAGCGGCAGGTTCTCGTCGATGATCTCGACATAGAGCCTTTCGCCTCCGACCCAACGCGCCGAGACGTCGATGACCGCCGCGACATCGTGGTTGATCGGCGGGAAGAAGTACCCGGCCAACCAGACGATGGGCAGGATGACCAGCGGGACCAGCAGCAGCCGTTCGATGCGCGGGGCGATGGTCGGTGGTTTGGTCGAAGCTGTTGGCAAGGCAGGGCGAAGATATCATAAGCGGGCAATGGGACGACACTTGCAGGAGGTCGGCGCGAGGTGGAGCGGGTCGAGTACGAGCGCATGCACGCGGTCGAGGACCGCATGTGGTGGTACCGTGGCTTGCGTCGCCTTGTCGCGCAGGTGCTCGACAGGGCCCTGGCCAGCTCGACGGCGGCCGGGCCGCTGCTCGACGCCGGCTGCGGCACCGGCGGCATGCTCCTGGCGCTGGGGCCGGCGCGGGCCGGCCATGCCACGTTCGGCCTGGAGTACGACTCTGTTGCCGCCGGCCTCGCCGCAGCCAAGGCCGGTCGCCCGGTCGTGTCCGGCTCGGTGAACGAGATGCCGATCGGCGATGGCATGCTGGCGGGGTACCTGTCGATCGACGTTCTCTGCCATGGCGAGGTCGACCCGGGGCGTGCCCTGGAAGAGGCGCACCGCTGCCTCGGGCCGGGCGCGATTGCCGTGTTCAATCTGCCGGCCTATGGCTGGCTGCTGTCGGCGCACGACAGGCGCGTGCACAATGTCCGCCGCTTTGCCGGCGGCGAGGTGCGCCGGCTGCTCGATCGCCACGGCTTTCGCATCTTGAGGTCGAGCTATTGGAACACGCTGCTGTTTCCCGTGATGCTGCTTCATCGCCTGCTCGAGCGTGACGACGCGGCCAGCGACGTGCGCGACTTTCCGCCCTGGCTCGACCGGCTGTTCTCTGCCGCCCTGGCAATCGAGCGCGCCGTGATCGGGTTGGGCATAAACCTGCCGTTCGGCGGGTCGCTGATCGTGGTGGCGGCGCGCAATGGCTGACGCGGAGGCTCGGCCGCCGGCCCTTTCGATCGTCGTGCCGGTCTACAACGGCGCGGCCACGGTCGGCGAGCTGGTCCGCGCGTTGCGCGGTCTCGACATCGAGGGCGGGCTCGAGATTCTGCTCGTGGTCGATTGCAGCCCGGACAACAGCCTCGAGGTCTGCAAGGGGCTGATCACCGAGCCCGGCGCGCCGGTCACGGTGCTGAGCCTCAGCCGCAACTTCGGCGAGCACAATGCGGTGATGGCGGGGCTGGCACGCGCGCGCGGCGACTTCGTCATCACCATGGACGACGATCTGCAGAACCCGCCCGCGGAGGTGACGCGCCTGTTCGAGCATGCGCGCGACGGCAAGTACGATGCAGTCTACACCTACTATGCCGAGAAGAAGCACGCGGCGTGGCGCAATCTCGGCAGCCGCTTTACCAACTGGTGCGCCGATCACCTGATCGACAAGCCGCCGGGCCTCTATCTGTCGAGCTTCCGCTGCCTCTCGGCCTTCGTGCGCGAACGCATCGCGGCGGGCTACGACGGCCCGTTCCCCTATGTCGACGGGCTGGTGTTCCAGGTGACGCAGAATGTCGGCCGCCTGCAGGTCGATCATCTGCCGCGCTCCGAAGGGCGGTCGAACTACACGCTGCGGCGCCTGGTCAGGCTGTGGCTCGCCATGTTCCTCAACTTCTCGGTGATGCCGCTACGGCTGGCCACGCTGTTCGGGCTGGGCTTCGGCGCGCTGGGCGCGCTGGGTGCGGTCATCGTGGTCGTCGAGGCGATCGTCTCCGTCAGGCCGCCGCAGGGCTGGGCGTCGTTGATGGTCGCGGTGCTGGTGCTGGCGGGCGTGCAGCTCGTGCTGGTCGGCCTGATCGGCGAGTATCTCGGCCGCATGTTCCTGACCGTCAACCGCAAGCCGCAATATCTCGTTCGCGAGGTCTTCCATCGCACGGCGCGCGAGGGATCATCGGGGATCGACGTCGAGCGGCCGCCGCCCGACACGCGCGCCGCGGGCCAGCCGCATCGTGAACCTTCGCGAGAGGAGCCCTGGCAATGACGATCTACTACGTCGCGTTGGCGATCGGCATCCTGGCCGGCATCGGCGGCCAGGTGCTGCTCAAGCTGGGTGCGGATGCGCCCGATTTCGTCAGCCAGGTCTTGCGGCCTTCCACGCTCGCCGGTCTCGCTCTCTACGGCTCGGCCGCCTTCCTCTACATCGTGGCGCTACGCAAGATTCCCGTCTCGGTCGCCTTCCCGAGCGTGTCGCTGTCCTACGCCATCGTGGCGGTGCTCGGGCACTATCTTTTCGGCGAGCCGTTCGGCATGAAGCAGATCGGCGGCATCGCCCTGATCGTGGGCGGCGTGGTGCTGATCAACCAGACGTGAGGAGGGGGCGGTGGAATACGAGCAGATCCGGTATGCGAGCAAGGACGGCATCCTCACCATTACGCTGAACAGGCCGGACAAGCTCAACGCCTTCACCGGCCGGATGCTGTCCGAGCTGCTCGACGCGCTCGACCGGGCCGACCGCGACGACGACGTGCGCGCCGTGGTGTTCACCGGCGCCGGGCGCGGCTTCTGCGCCGGCGCCGACCTGTCGGGTGGCGCGAACACCTTCAACGCCGAGAATCGCGGGTCGGTCGATCCCGGTCTCGATGGCCATCGCGACGGCGGCGGGCTGCTGACGCTGCGGCTCTACGATTCGCTGAAACCCACCATCGCGGCCTGCAACGGGCCGGCAGTCGGCGTGGGCGTCACCATGCAGCTCGCCATGGATTTGCGCCTCGCGTCCGAGGCGGCGCGCTATGGCTTCGTCTTCACCCGCCGCGCCATCGTCATGGAGGCCTGCTCCAGCTGGTTCCTGCCGCGCCTCGTCGGCCCGCAGCAGGCGCTGGAATGGGTGATGACCGGCCGCGTGTTCTCGGCCGAGGAAGCGCTGAAGGGGCGCCTGGTGCGCTCGATCCACGCGGCCGACGACCTGTTGCCGGCGGCCTATGGCCTCGCCCGCGAGATCGCCGACAACACCGCCCCGGTGTCGGTGGCGCTCAACCGGCAGATGATCTGGAAGATGCTGGGCGCCGATCATCCGATGGAAGCGCACAAGGTCGATTCCAAGGGCATTTATGCGCGCGGCAAGTCGGACGATGTGAAGGAAGGCGTGACGGCCTTCCTGGAGAAGCGGCCGGCCCGTTTCCCCATGAAGGTGAGCGACGGCATGCCGAGCTATTTCCCGTGGTGGCAGCAGCGGACCTTCAAGTAAGGGCGTGGGAGGCAGTCTATCGCCCGGTGAAGCGCGCGGCCCGCTTCTCGAGAAAGTGGGCGACCCCTTCCTTGAAGTCGGCGGTCTCGAACGAGAGTTCCATCTCGTGGTTGGCCTGGGTCGTGGCCTCGGCCAGGGTCTGGAACTCCGATTCCCAGACCTGCCGTTTCATCACGGCGACCGAGCGCGGCGACACCGTGTCGGCCATCAGCCGGGCGTAGGCGCGGGTCTCGGCCATCAGCTTGTCGTCCGCGACGACGCGGCTCACCAGGCCGAGGGAGAGGGCCTCCGGGGCGCGGATCTTGCGCGCCGAGCAGAGCAGGTCGAGGGCGGCCGGCAGGCCGACCAGGCGCGGCAGCAGCCAGCTCACGCCATGCTCGGCGATCAGGCCGCGCTGGGCGAACGAGGTGGTGAAGACCGCGGACTCGGCGGCAAAGCGCAGATCGGCATAGAGCGGGATGACGAACCCCAGGCCGGCGGCCGGGCCGTTGATGGCGGCAATGATGAATTTGGGGATCGCCGGGAAATACGCGTAGTTCATCCGGAACTCGGCGAGGGTGCTGCCGCCCGGCAGGCCGGGCTGCGTCCTGGTCTTGCGGTCCGGGCTGGCGCCGCCGCCGATCGCCTGAAGGCCGCCCATGTCGGCGCCGGCGCAGAATCCGCGGCCCGCTCCCGTCAGGATGATGACCCGCACGTCGGGATCGGCGCCGGCCTTGTACATGGCGTCCTTGAGCGCGCTGTGCATCTCGCTGGTCCAGGCGTTGAGCCTGTCGGGCCGGTTGAGGGTAAGAGTGCAAATTCCCTCGGCGATGTGGCACAGAACGGTCTGGTTCGCCATTTCGAGGCCTCCACATGTGCATTCTTGTTGATGGCATGATGGTCAAAAGCAGGCGACGATACAAACTCGTCCGATCCGCTAGGCTGGGGGTGTCGATTATAGTCTGCCCGGAAACGCATTCATGATAAGATTGCAGTCGTAAAGCAGAAACAACACCCCGAGGTAGGAAATGGCAAAGCGGGAGTTCGCTCACCCCAACGAGATGCACAAGCATGTGGGGCAGGAGATCGGTGTCAGTGACTGGGTCGAGGTGACCCAGGAGCGCATCAATCTGTTCGCCGACGCCACCGGCGATCACCAATGGATCCATGTCGACGTCGAGCGCGCGAAGAAGGAAATGCCGGGCGGCAGGACGATTGCCCACGGATTCCTGACGCTGTCGCTGATCCCCATGCTCAATCACCAGATCTCGCACATCAACAACGTCAAGCGCGGCATCAACTACGGTTGCAACAAGGTGCGCTTCACCAGCCCGGTTCCCGCCGGTGCCAGGGTACGGGCACGCGCCAAGCTGATCGCTGCCGATCCGATGGAGGGCGGCGGGGTGCGCCTGACCAACCAGGTCACGGTCGAGATCGAAGGCCAGGAACGGCCGGCCTGCGTGGCCGAGACCATGTCCATCGTCTACGGCGCCTAGAGAGGTCCGGCTTTGCTGACACGCGACGATCTGAGCAGCGAGCGCGTCGACCAGCTCGTCGCCGACGCCCGCAAGGCCGGATACCACTTCTTCCTGTCGGCAGAGCAGCGCGAGGCCAGCCTGGCCGAGGCGATGACCCGTTACCCGCCCGGCGAGGAAGCGTGGGTCTTCGCCTATGGCTCGCTGATGTGGAATCCGGCGATCGAGTTCAGCGAGGCCCAGGCCTGCCTGGTCGATGGGTGGCGCCGGTCGTTCTGCTTCTGGATGCCGATGGGACGGGGCACGCCAGAGCTGCCCGGCGTGATGCTGGCCCTGGAGGAGGGCGGCACCTGTGAAGGCATCGCCTACCGCTTGTCGGCCGATCAGGTTCGTAGCGAGCTCGGGCTGCTGTGGAACCGCGAGATGCTGGCCGGTGTCTACCGGCCGTGCTGGGTCCCGACCAGGCTGCGGGACGGCCGTACCGTTACCGCCGTCACCTTCGCCATCGATACCAGCCATTGCCAGTATTGCGGCGATCTCCCGATGGACCGCGTCGCCCATCACATCGCTTTCGCCGAAGGCCGGCGCGGCGCCTGCCGCGACTACCTCGCCAATACCGCCGCACACGCGCGGGCGCTGGAGATCCATGACCCCTATGTCGAGGATCTGGTGCGGCGGGTGGCGGCCCTGCGTGGCGAGGAATACGTCGTGCCGACAGTCCGCCTGAATGGCGACGGGGTCGGCGAAGCCTGATCTTCGCGCCGCGGACCGGCCCACATCCACAGGCGTGCGGAATTGCAGCCGGCGTGACATAGTGCCGGCGTGACTGTCCTCGTCGACCGCTGGCTTGCGCTGCCGCCAAACCTGCGGGGCATTCTCTGGGTCGCTGTCTCGGGGGTGCTGTTCGCCCTGCTGAACGTGTTCACGCTGATGCCGGCGGAACACCTTAATTCCTACGTCATGGCGTTCCTGCGCTACCTTTTCGGTGCGCTGTTCCTGCTACCCATCATCCTGCGTCTGGGCGTCTACCGCTCGTTTCATTCGCGACGCGTGCCGCTGCACGTCTTCCGCGGCGCCCTGCACACGGCGGGCATGATGTTGTGGTTCATCGGCCTGCCGCTCACCACCCTGGCGGAGATCACCGCGCTGGGCTTCACCGGGCCGATCTTCGTCACCATCGGCGCCGCCCTGTTCCTCGGCGAGATTGTCCGGCTGCGCCGCTGGCTCGCCGTCGCCGTCGGCTTTGCCGGGGCCATGATCATCATCCGGCCGGGCTTCGGCGAGATCGGAATCGGCGCGCTCTGCGTGCTCGCCAGCACGCCGATCTTCTCGGCCTCCAACCTGATGTCCAAGGCGCTGGCGCGCACCGATTCGGCCAACACGATCGTGATCTGGCAGAACGCGGTGATCGTCGTTTGTGCAGCGCCGTTCGCCCTGGTCTTCTGGCAGACGCCCTACTGGACCGACCTGCTGTGGTTCATGGCGGCCGGCTTGTGCGGCACACTGGGCCACATCTGCCAGCAGCGCGGCTATCAGCTTGCCGACATCACATTGCTCCAGCCGATCGGCTTCCTGTCGCTGATCTGGAACACCCTGCTGGGCTTCTTCCTGTTCACCCAGCAGCCCGATATCTGGACCTTCGTCGGCGCCGCCGTGATCTTCAGCAGCGCCATGTACATCTCCCACCGCGAGGCCGTCCGCCGCGCCCAGGCAAGATCCGCCGGCTCGCAGGGGGGCCCGTCGTCGTGATCAAGTTCGTGCTCCTCCCCAGCTTCGCTGGGGAGGTGTCGCGTCATACGCGACGGAGGGGTCATGAGCAGCGGGACTGGGGCCTATGACCCCTCCGTCAGCGTAAGACGCTGACACCTCCCCAGCGAAGCTGGGGAGGAGAATGAGAAGAGCGCGCTCACACTCTGAGCAAGCCTCAGCCGCCGGTGACGCTCATGTGCCGGGGCACCGCCGGCTTGCTGTGGCGGCGGTCGATGATGAAGTCGTGGCCCTTGGGCTTGCGGGCGATCGCCTCGGTGATGGCCTGGTCGAGCACCTCGTCGCTCTCCGAGGCGCGCAGCGGCGCGCGCAGGTCGGCGGCATCCTCCTGGCCGAGGCACATGTAGAGGGTGCCGGTGCAGGTCAGCCGCACGCGATTGCAGCTTTCGCAGAAATTGTGGGTGAGCGGCGTGATGAAGCCCAGCCGTCCGCCGGTCTCCTCGACCCGGAAATAGCGCGCCGGACCGCCGGTGCGGTAGTCGGTCTCGCTGAGGGTGAAGTGCTTGGCGATGCTGGCGCGCGCCAGCGACAGCGGCAGGTACTGGTCGAGCCGCGCCTCCTCGCCGATCTCGCCCATCGGCATGACCTCGATCAGCACCAGATCCATACCGCGGCCGTGGCTCCAGCGGATCAGCTCGTCGAACTCCCCATCGTTGACGCCGCGCAGCGCCACCGCGTTGATCTTGATGTGCAGCCCCGCCCGCTGCGCAGCATCGAGACCGCGCATCACCTGATCGAGGTCGCCCCAACGCGTGAGCTCGCGGAACTTGTCTCGGTCGAGCGTATCCATCGACACGTTGAGGCGGCGCACCCCGATCGCAGCCAGATCCTGCGCGTACTTGGCGAGCTGGCTGCCGTTGGTCGTGAGGGTGAGCTCGTCGAGCGCGCCGCTGTCGAGGTGGCGGCCGAGGCTGCGGATCAGCGTCATCACGTTCTTGCGCACCAGCGGCTCGCCGCCGGTCAGCCTGAGCTTGCGCACGCCGCGCCGCACGAACGCCGTGCACAGCCGCTCCAGCTCCTCGAGCGACAGCACTTCCGCCTTGGGCAGGAACGTCATGTCCTCGGCCATGCAATAGACGCAGCGGAAGTCGCAGCGGTCCGTCACCGAGACGCGAAGGTAAGTGATATGCCTGCCGAACGGATCGATCATGCCCGGTAATCTAGGGCGCCTCGCTCGCTTTTTCGACCCCAATCGGGGCGCAGGCCGGGGATGACCGTTAATGTTGTAGGGATATAACGTCGAACAGCTTGCTGCTCTCTCGGCTTGCCGAGGCCACCCGGGAGCATTCGCTCGGGAAAAACACCGTTATCCCGAGCGAAGCCGCCCCAAGGGCGCTGGCTACAGCGCGATTGCCGCATCCGACTTCGAAGTGGCAAGCGACTGTCGACGGCATTCGCTGAGAAATCCCGGAGACCTGCGGTCATGGACCCACAGGCGCACTTGACGCAGGGCTTGGGAACGCAGGTCCTCCCGAGAACGCTGCGTCTTTGCCCGGTCGCCGGAAGGAGGCGGCTTCATGACGGATCGATGGCCGCTCGCGCCGCCAATTTCAACAAGTTGTCCACCGTGTCCGCCTCGGCGGCGGGCTTGTCGGTGCGGATGCGGTTGATGCGCGGAAAACGCATCGCCACCCCCGACTTGTGCCGGGTCGAGCGGGCGATGCCGTCGAAGGCGATCTCCAGGACCAGGTCGGGCAGGACCTCGCGCACCGGGCCGAAGCGGTTGGTCGTATGGTCGCGCACCCACTTGTCGAGCCAGCGCAGCTCCTCGTCGGTGAAGCCGAAATAGGCCTTGCCGACCGGCGCCAGCTCGCGCCGCCGCTCGACCTCGCGCCAGCATCCGAAGGTGAAGTCGGAATAGAACGAGCTGCGCTTGCCGTGGCCGCGCTGGGCATACATCAGCACGCAGTCGACCAGCATCGGATCGCGCTTCCATTTTAACCACGGCCCCTTGGGCCGGCCGGCGAGGTAGGCGCTGTCGGCCCGCTTCAGCATGAGGCCCTCGATGCCGTCGCCGGTCGTGCCTTCGCGCAACTCGGCGAGATGGGCCCAGTCGCGAAACGTCACGAGGGGAGAGAGGTCGAAGCGCTGGCGCGGCTTCAGGGCCATCCAGGCTTCGAGGCGGGCGCGGCGCTGGTCGAAGGGCAGGGCGCGCAAATCCTCGCCGTCGAGCCGCAGCACGTCGTAGAGCCGCACATGAGCCGGGTGATCGGCCAGCATACGGAGCGTCACCGCCTTGCGGTTGAGCCGCTGCTGCAGGTCGTTGAATGGCGCTACCGTCTCCTCGCGGCGGACCAGCAGCTCGCCGTCGAGCACGCCGTCGAAGTCGATCGCTTCCACGATGTCGGGAAAAGCGCCCGAGATGTCCTCTCCGGCGCGGCTGTAGAGGCGCTTCACACCGCCCGACGCGGCGACCTGCACGCGAATGCCGTCCCATTTCCATTCGGCGCGGAAATGCGCCGGCTCGAGCGCCCCGAGCTCGCCCTGCTCGATCGGGTTGGCCAGCATCGGCGGCAGGAAGGCGCCACCGGCATTGCTGCTTGGCCTGGGGGCATCGTGCAGCAGCCAGTCGAACAGCGGCCGGTAGGGCGGTGTGAGGCCGTGCCAAATCTCCTCCACCGCATCGACCGGCTTGTTGCCGATGTTGGCCACCGCCTGCTTGGCGAGCCGCGCCGACACGCCGACGCGCAGCGCGCCGGGCAGGAGCTTGAGCAGGGCCCAGCGGCCGGTCGCATCCAGCGCATCGAGCCAGCGCTTCAGGATGCCCGGCGTCTCGCTGCGGCTGGCGCGCTGCAGGGTGTCGACCACCTCGCCGAGGGTCGGCGGCGGCCCGGCAGCGCAGTCGGTCTCCCAGATCAGCGCCAGCGTCTCGGCAAGATCGCCGACATAGTCGTAGGAGAGATGGAACAGCTCGGGCCCGATCCTGTCCTCGCCGAAGCCGCGCAGCAGGGCGGGCTTGGCCGCTGGAAAATCGAGCCCGCCGGTCAGCGCTGCCAGGCCCCAGCCGCGGTCGGGATCGGGTACCTCGCGCAGGTAGGTCTCGATCAGCCGGAGCTTGGCGTTTCGCGCCGGCTGGAAGGACAGCGCGTCGAGCAGGGCGGCGAAGGCCTGCACTCAGCCATCCTCCTCGTCGCGGCCGCCGAGATGCAGCGCCTCGGCCTCGATACCGAGCGAGCGGGCGTGGAAGACGAGCGCTTCCTCGCGGCCGTGCGTGACCCACACCTTGGGCGCGCCGACGTCCTTCAGGGTCTGGCTGAGCTCGGGCCAGTCGGCATGATCCGAGATCACCAGCGGCAGCTCGGCGCCACGCTGGCGAGCCCGCGCGCGCACGCCCATCCAGCCCGAGCACACCGCCGAGATCGGCTCGGCGAAGCGCCGTGACCAGCGGTCGGCGATGGCGCCGGGCGGGCAGAGCACGATGGCGCCGCGGAACGTCTCGAGGATCGCCTCCGACGCCGGCGCCACGTCGCCGAGATCGATGCCGTGCTCCTGGTAGAGCCTGCACAACGACACCAGCGCGCCGTGCAGCCAGATGCGCTTGTCGTAGCCGGCAGCCCGCAGCAGCCTGATCACGCGCTGGCACTTGCCCAGCGCATAGACGCCCACCAGGTGCGTCCGCTCGGGGAAGGTGGTGATAGAGCGCAGCAGCTTGCCGATCTCGCCGGCATCGGACGGATGATGGAAAACCGGCAGCGCGAAGGTCGCCTCGGTGATGAAGACGTCGCACGGCACCGGCTCGAAGGGCGGGCAGGTCGGATCGGGCCGGCGCTTGAAGTCGCCCGACACGACGATGCGCTGGCCCCGCCAGGTCAGCACGGCCTGGGCGGAGCCGAGGATGTGGCCGGCCGGCGCCAGCCGCACCTCGACCTCGCCGAGGCGGACCGTCTCGCTGTACTTCAGGGATTGCTGGGCCGTGTCGGGCATACCCTCGAAGCGGGCACGCATGATTGCCAGGGTCTCGGGCGTGGCGAGCGCGGCGCGATGGCCGGGCCGGGCATGATCGCCGTGGCCGTGGGTGATCACGGCGCGGTCGACCGCGACGGCCGGATCGACGTAGAAGCCGCCCGGCTCGCAATAGAGTCCGCGCGGCGTCGGGTAAAGCCAGGAACGGGGGTTCAGGGAGTCGGTTGCCATCGAGCGTGCTGCATCCTACCCAAGAGATATGGGGCTGCCCGGGCAATATGCGACGTCACCGCTAGTGCCCGATGGTGGTTAGGTATCCCCTTTTATTGGCCTTTTGTGCTGGCACCAATCGGGCTAATCACCCCCTGTAACGCACCGTCACCGATGGTCCGGTGCCAATCGCGGTGCCAACTTTCCATCTCGACAACGAAAACCCGGCCGCTGGTGTTGCCGGCCGGGCCTTCGTTCGGCGCCGCTGGTCAGAACCGCTCGACCAGCCCGTCGCAGATCAGCTCGCCGGCCAGACACAAGGCGGCGCTGGCGTCGCGCTGTTGGTCGTCCGTGATGCACGAGTCGATCGCCTTCAACTCGATCCAGCTCAGCGCGGCGAAGACGCCCGACAGAGCGGTAATGGCTCGCCGCATGTCGGCCTCGGTCGGCCGGTCGACGGTGTGACCTTGCCGCCGCTCATGGCGTCTCTCCCGCCAGCGCCGCCGCGACCCTGGCGACGCGCTCGGGGAAGTCGGCGAGGTCGGCGAGGATCGTGCGCGCCAGTCGTTCGGCGTCGGCGGGGTCGAGCGCGATCTCGCTCTTGATGTTGCTCGCCTTGCCGTGCGCGCCGGCCGCGAAGTGCAGGACGATCGCGCCGAGCATGGCGTTCGCCTCGACCATGACGACGGTGCGCGGCGTGCCCGTGGCCGGCAGGATGCTGGCCGGCTCGGCCGTGGTGATCGACCGGGCGCTCATGTCGGGCCCCCTGTGATGCGCAGGAGCGCCCCGGCGAGGTGCAGGCCGAGCGTCGACGTGTGGGTGTGCGCCCCGGCGCCGAGGCGGTCGCGAGCCTCCCACAGGCCTGCGCAGGCCTCGGCGAGGATGCGTGCGCCTGCCAGCGTCTTCGGCTCGACCTGCAGCAAGCGATGGGTCAGACCGGCAAGGCGGGCCGTGACGTCGCCTGCGACTTCGTCGGCCTCCCAGTAGCCGGCTTCGCGCGCGGCGGCTTCCTTCGCGGCCTCGTAGGCTTTGGCCAGCCGTGCGAGCCTGCGCAGGCGCCGGCCCTCCCGTGTCGTGCGCGGGACGTCCTGCGCAATGATGTGCACCTGCAGGCTCCGGCGGTCGTAGATGCGGCGGGGCGGCACGATCGTCCCGTCGATCTCACGCTCGCGGTCCGAAAGCGGATCGGTGAGCCACTGGTTGCCGGCCGGCACGATCAGCTCGGCCGGCGGGACGGGCTTGATCCGCTCGTAATGCTCGCGCGCCGATGCGAGCCGGGACGCGGCCTCGCGGTAGGTCGCGAGAAGCGTGCGCAGCTCCTCGCCCGGCGCCAGCAGCTCGGGCGCCTCGGCGGGCTCGACCCTGGCGGCGATCGCCGGCGCCGCGGCGAGGGCGGCGGGTGTGGCCACGAAGGCCGACAGTGCGGCGAGGAAGGATCGCCGCTGCGGGGTGGTGGCGCTCATGCAGCACCTCCAGTCGCTTCGCGGCGCCACTTCCGGGACAAGGGCATGATCTCCTTGGCCCAGAAGTCGACGGCCTCGGCCGCCTCCGCTACCTCGCCCGTCGCGTCATGGATCTGGAGCACGACGGCCTTGATCTTTTCGAGCGGTGTGAGGCCGGGATCGATGACCTTGTTGACCGGGTGCGCGGCTACTTCCCGCTCAATGTAGAGCGCCGCCATCTCGGCCATGGACGCGATCCGGTGCCGGACGTCGTGCAGGTCGCTGACACGATTCCGCAGCATCGGCGCGGCATCGCCGGCCATCATGCGGGCGCGGCTCACGGCCTCGCGCTGGGCGGCAGTGAGTTTCCGCCGGGGCTTGGTCTTCGTCTTCGGCTTGCTCATGTGGCGCCCCCGTCCGGCTCGTGCCGTCTCGTCTCCATTCTCTCGGCGCGCTGCGAGGCGTCGATAGCGCTCTGCAGGACTTCATAGTCGGCCCGCAGGTGGCGCGTGAGCGTGTCGAGGGATTCGGCC
The DNA here is from genome assembly GCA_022844015.1 of Reyranella sp. Classification (GTDB taxonomy): domain Bacteria; phylum Pseudomonadota; class Alphaproteobacteria; order Reyranellales; family Reyranellaceae; genus Reyranella. The sequence continues at coordinate 30,222 of JALHMO010000026.1, forward strand.
TTGGGGTCGTCGCCCCCCGGCAGGTACATCACCAGCGCCTCGGCGATCTCGATCGTGGCGCCCAGCGAGACGGCGGCTTCGTTGATGATGTCGAGCGCGCTGCGCTCGGGCAGGTCGGTCACGTCACCCATGGTGGCAGCCTCCCTGCGGCTCAGTCCACGCGACAACAGCCTGATCGTCCCTATACGCCCGGACGGCGGCGAGGATTTCCTGCGCCAGCCGCTCAGCCCGGTCGGGATCGAGCCAGACGCTTGTCATCGTGCGGGCCGTGCGCGTCACGTCCGACGCGACGTGCAGGCCGATCGACCCGCGGCGACGGTCGGTCTCGACGATGGTTCTCAGGTCGTCGCGCTGCGCCGATGCGCAGGCGTTTGGTGTAGAATTGCAGGTAGCCATGGATCCCGGTTCCTTTCGAAGGCGGGGTTTGCGGTCAGGCCGGGCAGGATGTTGTGAGCGTCCTGCTCGGCCGCTTGCATGCAGTTTACCTACATGCGCCTACATGCTAGATTGTTGGCCTATTGTTGGCAACCTACTTTGTAGGTGAATGTATGAGAGACGCAGTCACCCCGGTTTCCTTCCGGTTCACGACTGAGAAGAAGGCGGCCCTAGAACAGGCGGCTGAAGAAGATTCGCGGTCGATGTCTTCGATGATCGACAAGATTCTAACCGACTGGCTTAGGTCGCACGGCTACCTCGAAGCGAAGGGGAAGGCGAAGCGATGACCGAAGAGCTACTCAAGATTACCAAGCTTGAAGTCGCTTGCCGTCAAATCGACGTCGCCATTGAGCTGTGGTTCAATGAAGGCGACCCTATCAGCACGCACACACTCGCAGCCGCTGCTAGACGGGTGGCGGTCGATGTTCTTGCGTCTCGCGGAGAAGTCGATCGCTTCATGCAACAGGTCAAGCCGGAGCATCAACGGCTTGTGCGTGAGAAGATCGCCGAGCCCGGGAACTTCTTCAAGCATGCTGATCGTGACCCGAATGCGGACCTAGAATTCGATCCGCAACAGAACGATTATGTTATCTGGTATTGCGTCGACACGTTACGCCAATTGGGTCAACCGGTGACGTCATTGCAGCACGCATTCTATGCGCGCTTTGGATTGGAACGGCCCCATCTATTGAAGGCCCAACCGATTACAAGCGACGAAGACCGCCAAACGCTACGCGATCTGACCCGACCTCAGTTCCTCCGCTTTCACAAGCAAATGCCAGAGTTGTCGAAAGTCTCTGGATCTGTAGTTTTCCGGGTTTAGGCGCCAGGATTCCCCCTTATCCGACGTCGTGAACTGCCATACGTCGAAGTGCTGCCGGCTGGCGGGTGGTGTCAGGAAATCCGCATTTGCGGCAAAGTTGACAGTCCACTCCCGCGCCGTCTCGTGACTGACGCCAAGGGCATCGCCGATGTCACGATGACTTCCGCAATCGAGCCACAGGTCCCAAGCCTTGGCCTGCTGCTCTTCCTTCTCGGCCTTGCGGGCGTCTTTCGTCCAACGCTCGACGGCGGCAAAAGCTGCACATGTGCAGGATTTGTGATGCAGCGACGTTATCGAGCTTCGTCAACTCGTAAAGCGTGCGCCACGATGGCGGCAAATGCGGGCGGCATTCCGGCCGCTGTCCCACGCTTGAAGGCGATGGGATAGGGACAGTCCGTCGCCAGCGCCCATCGCACGCGCTCGCCCGGCAGCGCCACGATCAGCCCGAGGTCGAGCAGCCGATGCAGCGTCCATCCGATGCGTCGGCGCGAGAGGCGGCTCACTTGGCGCAGCTCGGGCAGGGTCGCCGGTCCCTCGGCGAGGCGGATCAGGATGGCCACGGCGCGAACCACGTCGCGGGCAGCGTGGGCAGCGTCGGGCGTCATCGGCCTATCGGAAGTCGACAAGCTCGCCCAGCACGGGCGCCGCCACGATGGCGCAGCCGATCGCCAGCAGGAGCAGCCCGCCGCGCACGAGCGCCAGCGTCACGCCACGGCCCGCCGGCCGCCGCCGGGGCCGGTTGGGACGCGGGACGTGGCGCGGGTCAGAATCTCGCTCACCAGGCCATCGAGCAGCTTCTGCCAGTGGTTCGCCGGCATCTGCGCCTTGCCCTTCGCGCCGACCTGGCTGAGGTAGCCGTCGAAGCGCTCGCGGACCTGAGCGGCCGCAGCCTGCATGGCATCCATGCCACCGGGCACGGCCGCCAGGATGTCGGCAATGGCGCGCTCGATCATCGGCCCCGGCACGTTGTTGTCGAGGATGTGAGAAACGCTTTGCCCAATGGCGGCGGCGAGATCGGCCCGCGGCATGCGCTTGTAGCTCTCGTCTACGAAGTGCGCCACGAGGAAGCCGGCGCTGATCTCCCTCGGCTGCGGCTGCATTTCGGCGAGGATCGGCAGGGCGCGCATTTCCGCCATCGCCTCGGCCGAGACGGCCTCGCGCTCGGGGATGCCCCCGATGCCGGCGAAGCGGGTTATCCAGCGCTCCTGCAACTCGGCTGGCACGTCGGGCAACAGGAGCTTCACGGCAGCGGCGCGGATGCTGGCGAGGGCGGCCTGCTGCTTCTCGGCGTCTGACATTGGCGGTCTCCTTATGCGGCGATCTTCACGACGAGGCGTTGCATGAGCGTGATCGCCTCGACCAACAGCGTCTTCACCTCTTCGTCGCTCTTGTCGCTGCCCTGCAGCGTGAAGATCAATTCGCCGAGCTGCGTGCTCACGGTGCCCAGCCCGGTCGAGACCGTGGCCATGCCGCCGTCCGCCGCGCCGTTGGCAGCCTTCACGGCGGAGATGTCGCCGAGGATCTGGCCCTGCACTTCGTTAAAGTAGCTGGTCGACGATCCGTAATACTGTTTCCCGGCTTGCGCGAACTGCGACCCGAGGCCGGCGAGGCCGGCGATGGCGGCAGCATCTCCGCCCAACGCCTTCGCCACCGTGCTGTTCCACTCATTCTTCAGGCCCTGAAACTGCGTCGTCGGCGAGGCGTTGCCGAGGTCGCCATAAGTAAGCGACTTCACCAAGCTGTCGACGCCCGAGAACATTTGCTCGTAGTAGGACTTCTTCGTGTCGGCCTCGAGTTTTAGGAAGTGCTCGTCAATCTTGGACATTTCGATCCGGTAGCCGACGGCGTTGTCCAACATGATCTTGTCCCACGCTGCGGCCTCTTTCATCGCCGCTTCGTGCGCGTCGGCGATGCCCTGCAGAGCGGTGCCGAGCGGGTCGTTGTCGTTAGCAAACTGCGCCATGAACGACTTCGCGTTGTCGCCGAGCAGCGTATTCTTATGCGCCTCTATCTTTGCCACGTCGGCGTCGAGGCCGTGCTCTTTGGCGTATCCCCAGATTTGGCCCAGGTTGTCGTTTATCGCCTGCAATGCCTGCTCTGCCCCGGTGCTCGTCTTGCCGAGGCTCGCCATCGCCTTCTCGAACGATTGCACCTCGTTGATTACTTCGGCGATCGCCTGCAGTGACGTGCCGCCCATCGTCTGGCCGGTCTGCAGCACGCGTTGGCGCATCAACTCGGAGATGTCGCCGACAGCGCCCTCCAGGATGGACCGATAGGCGACCTGCGCCGACCCGGTGTCCATCATGTTGCCTTCGTTCATGCGCCAAAGCTGTTGGTTCCCGTTCGGGTCAACGAGATAGGTGCTATCGGAGCTGGAGCTCCAGCCTTGGCCGCTCACGGTGTGGTTCATCGCGGAGAGGCCCCACACCTTGGACGGGTCGCGGACACCGCCCAGCATATCGAAGACGCTGCTGATACCGCCGCCCAGCGACTGCAGGCCGGCTTGCGTGCCGGAGGCGTTCGCCGATGGGCCCCATGCCCCGCCCGTCGTGTACCAGCCGCCGCTGCCGTAGGTGAGCTGCCCGTAGGTCTGATTGTTGATCGTCGGCGGTGCACCGCCGAGCAACCCGTCCAGCATGCCCGTGGATGCCAAGAGCCCGCCCAGCAAGCCGATGCCCATGCCGATCGGCCCGCCCGCGGCGCCAATCAGGCCCATCGCCGACGCCAGCCCGACACCGCTGCCGATGATACCGAGGCCGCTGCCGACCATGCCGCTCGGCGTCTTGGACGTCGCCAGCCCATAGATGCCGGCGCCTATCCCGGCCACGCCCGCGAGGCCCTGCCCCCAGGTGAGGCCGCCGAGCATGGCGCCGCTGGCACCCGTGGGCGCCATCATCGAGGCCGGGCTCATGGCGCTGGTATTGAGCGCGCCGCCGAAGCTGATCGGCGAGTTGAGCCAGCCGCCCATGCTGCCGAGCAGCCCGCCGCCACTGAGGCCGCCGCCACCGAGGCTCAGTCCGCCAGCGGAACCGCCGCCACCCATGCCGGGGAACGCGCTGCCCAGCCCCATCGACTGCGCCATGCTCGGCGAGACGGCGTTGACGAGCACGGACATGACAGGCCGGATCGTCGCCAATGCCAGGAACTCCGCAGCCACGCGACGCACGATCCGCATGGACGTCTGGCCGAGTTCCTCGAAGCTGAACTTGCCGTTCTCCAAGAGCTTGTCGAAGGCGTCGGCGCCGATGGACTGGATGTCCCGCAGCGCCTGCTTTAGCGGTTCCGTCCAAAGCTCCTGCGCCTTGGCAATCTCCTCTTGCTGGAAGCGGAGTTGGTTGCCCTGCTCCAGTGCCGCGACGCGCGCCTTGTATGCCTCGCTTTCCGTGCCGTAGCCGGCTTTCTTTGCCTCGTTGGTTGCCTGGATGATAGCGAGTTCGCGAGCGCGCACGGCCGGTGTTTCGCCGATGAGGCGCAATTCGACGGCGAGCAAGTCGTTCTGCTCAACGAGCGCGTCCGTGCCTTCGAGAAAGGACTCCCGCATCTTCTCGGCGTCGCGTTCGATCTTCTCAATGAGTTTCGCGACTTCGTCGACGTCCGCCTTGACCTTGCCGGTGTCCTTCTTCGGGTCGGGAGTCGGCGGCGGGCGTGTCGCCGTGACCGTCACCGTGGGAAGCTGGGCTAGCTGCCCCTGCAGGGCATCGCGTCGTTTGATCAGGTCTTGGAGCGCCGCGCTCTCCAGTCCGTGCCCGCGCTCCTGAAAGGCGAGGATATCCTTGTTAACGGAATCGATCTGGCTTTGCAGTGGCCGATTGTTCGTCAGCCAGTCCCACGCCCTCTTCAGCATTTCGATTTCACGACGGGTCGACTCAATTCCTAGCCGGAAACCCTCCAGAACAGTGGAGACAAAGCCGAACACTCCGGTGCTGCCGAGCGTCCCGACAAGCCGCACCCAACTGTTCTCGATCGACGTCAGCGCCCCGCCAATCGTCTTATCGGCGGACTCCGCCATGCGCTCTGTCTCATCGAAGCCCTTGAGCAGCCCCTCAAAGAACGCCTGCGACGTGATCTTGCCTTCAGTCACGGCGATACGGAGCTTGCCGAGGCTGCCGTCCATGCCGGCAATGCCACGGGCGGCAGCCTGCGCGATCGGCGTCGCGCCTTCCAAGATGCTGTTGAACTCCTCGGCGCGGACGATGCCGCCGGCAAATGCCTGCGACAACTGCATGAGCGCACCGCTCGCGGCCTGCGTCGAGCCGCCCTGGATGCGGAGCGCTGCCGTCGTGCCGTCCACGAACTTGAGCAACTGGTCCTGCGTCGCGCCCAGCTCGCGGCTGGACTGCGCCAAGCGCGAGTAGAGCTGGCCCACGGCCCCGATCTCGGCCCCGTTCTTATTGGCGGCAGCGAAGAGACGATCTTGAACGCTCACCATCTCGTTGCCGGCAACTCCGGCGACCTTCAGGCTGTTGGTGAGTTGGGTAAAACCGTCCGCCGCCTGCACGATCGCGCGAAGGCCCTGCAGACCGAGGTAGCCGACGAAGAGCGAGCGCATCGTCGACTCAAGCTGCGTCATCCCGCGGGAGAGCGAGCCGGTGCTTTTCTCGATGTCTTCCAATGCGCGTTGCGCCGCGCGTCCGCCGTCGACGGCCCGGGAAGCATCGATCTGAATCCTGATAATCTTCACGTCATCGGCCATGCGTCAGCCCTCTATCGTGCTGGGCGCGCTGGCGGACGCGGCGAGGATTTTTGAACAAGGTCGGCGCGACTAAAGAGGCGCGCGCCGCTCGGCAAGACGATCGCGTGCGCGAGCCCGACGCGGACGGCGTCGACTGCGGAAAACCGGGTCTCTCTGCGCATCCAATCGCGCGTCGTCGCCACAGGCCTGCCGGTGCGGAGCGCATAGACTGCAGCGTAATCGTCCACGCGCGCTGTGAGCAGGCGCAATACGCGCGTGCCGTTGCTCGCATTGACGTTCTCACCCTTGAGGAAGGCCTCGTGGACCAGCATCGAAGCGCGGATGCCTATGCGCCTGACGTCGCCGGCCATGGCGATCAACGAGGCTGCCGAATGCGCGCGCTCGGCGATGTCGACTTCAACACGACAAGCATGCCGCGATAGCGCGCCGTAGAGACGACGGCCTTCCCAGGCGTTGCCGCCAGGCGAATCGATGGCCAGCACAATCGTCCTGTCTGCGCTGGCGTCGATCGCAGCAATGAGCCTGTCGACCTGTCGCCGATCGACCTTGCCGGCGAGCTCGAGCCGGACAACGCCAACGCCCTCGGGTCGGCGGCCGTGCGCGACCGGCAGGCGACGCTGAAGGCCGATCGCGGCGAGCACAATGGGTGAGCGCCACCGCGCCATGACAGGCGACAGCTTTCGTTGCGGCGCGCTCGCGTCCCAAAATGTTCCGCAGCCCTCGTGCCGTTCAAGGTGAGCCGCCTGGACGGTGGTGACACCATGCCTGGCGTCGACCTTCAGGCGGGCCCCTAGGTCGCCTAGAAGGGCATCCTGAAGCGCCTCGGGCGGCAGGGCCGTTTCGTCGATTGCGAAGCCGACAGCAGCCTCGCGACCCTTGCTGGTGACGAACAGACGCGCCCCGGCAATCGGCGTCGCCCGGTGAAAGACCTGCGCCGTCGCTGCGTGCGCGACGCAACGCCCGTCGACGCCGGGGAGCGGCACGACGCCGAGGATGGCGGAGTCGAGCGAGGTCATCGCCGGCCACCATCGAGTGAAGGTTGGCGCGCGCCGTCGCGCCCGACCACGAGGGTGGACCCGCCAAGGATTACGCGAGCGGCGCGCGCCCGGCGCCGCGCGGATTGGGGCCTCCGCGGCGCCATCTCAGGCAATGTTCCGGACCTGCCGGATGACGTCGCCCAGGCCCTCCAGCCGCAGTGACGGCATGTCGGCACCGTGCAGTCGGCCGGCGTCGTGGATCTCGTTGATGGCGGCGAGGGCGGCGTCCAGCTCGGCGGCGGCAGTGGCGACGCGCTCAGCAGCAGCCTTGCGCATCGGAGCCAGTGCGACCGCGACCCGCTCGGCGTGCTCGGTGCGCATCGGCGCCAACTCGAGCCTGCAGCGGCGGTTCTCCTGGTCGTTCGCCTCGATCTCTTGGCCCAAGGCGCGAATGGCGCGGCCGCTGTGGTCGTCGTTCGGATTGCTCGCGATGCGCAAGGCGATGAGCTTCGCGCGAAGCTCGGTGGCCTGGGCGCGTATCGAGGAGAGCCGGGACTCGAGCACTTGGTGCCCAGCCACTTTGCGGACCTTCCCGGCCAGCTCGTGCGGCGTCGGATCGGTCGTGGTGAGCGGGTCGGTCTTCTTGGCCATGACACGTGAGAGAATGTTCATAGACGCGACGATGACGGATCTTCGGAATCGCTGGCGTAACGCGTTACGGCGGGGTCAATGAACGCCAGAATCGCGGCTGCGATCTGCTCGCGGTCCAGTTCGCGCGCCTCCGGGAGCAGGCCCTCGGCGATCAACCAATCGACCATGTCAGTCGAGACCCGCAGCGGCACCACAACATCGCCATCCAACGCGCGCGCGCGAAACCGGCGCTGGCGCTCAGCAGCGGCTCGGCGGCGAACTTGACCCAGCGACACGGCGGCAGGCGTCTCCGCCGTCGCATCGCTGGGGGCCGCACAAATGACCGACGCGTCGGCGACCATCTCGGGAGATTCAGACAGCACCACGACGGCGCGGCGGCCTGTCGAGATAGACCACCGGCAGGGCGGATTTCCGCCCGCTGTAGCCCCTGAGGTCCACCGGCGACTTCTTGGCCGGCGCATTGAGGTAGTGGCCGCGTGGCTTCGTTGCGCGCTCGTGGGCGGGCGTCCGCTTTGTCGAGGATGCCGCGGCCGGCGCGAGCGGCCCTAAGGCCTCCAGCCGGTCGGCAAGCGCCGCGCCGACATCGGAGAGCGGCTGCGACGGCGTCTGCCCTCCCAAGACCCGCTCGCCGACCATGCGGGCGATCTCGCGTGGTATCTCGCGCGCCAGAGCCGATCGAATGGCGTCGTCGACGTAGCGGCGGAGTTCGGGGACGGCGACTTCACAAAACATCGCGATGTCGGATTGCTTCATTGGCCTACCTCAAATATTCGCGGAGATGCTGGCGGGCGGTTCCCATGTCCTCGGGCTTGATGCGCAAGTCCGGGCGGCCGGCCTCGGCGAAGCGGCGATTGAAGGCCTTCAGCGCCATCGTCTCGTCATCCGCCTCGCCGAGAAGACGGGCCATCGTCGTGGCAGCGGCAGTGAGCTGGTCGTGCAGCTTGTCCAGCCGAGCCTTGACGGCCTGTGCCTCGGCGACCTGCGTCTCGATTTGGTGCACGTTCTCCCTGGCCTCGGCGTCGGCGTGTCTCGCCTCCAGCCGGGAAATCACCAGATCGAGCTGGTCGAGCCGGCGAGCGCACGCCGTCTGCTCCGCCTCAATCGTGTCGATTGCGGCGTCGTCGCCACTGAGCAACGCGTCCGCGCGGCGATCGGCCAGCCCTGCCAGGTCTGCCGCGGCCGCCGACCGGTCAGTGCGAGCACGGTTCAGCGCCTTGTCGATCGCCGCGACGGTTGGCGTCCTGTCGGAACCGATGATGGATTTCCAGAAGCTCATGTCCAGACTGTCTCAGGATCGGACTGCAACCGCGCCCCCTGCCGCTGCAGGACGTCGAAGATTGTTCGCCATGCCGGCGCCGAGCCGGTACTGAGGATCCCGAACTCGAGGCGGCGCAGTGCGTCGCCCGGCGGCGAGGCGCGGAGACGGTCATGCCGCCAGCCGGTGGCCTCGTAGCGGCGCAGCAAATCGGCGAGGGCATGAGCAGCGGCGTGCGGCGAACGGTCGGCGAAGTGCTGGCGCCACAGGTCCACCAGCAGGTTATCCCGCCGGGCGCGGGCGGCATCGGCCATAAGCGCGAGCACCGGCCTCCCGGCCCCGGCAGCGCGCACGGCGCGGGCCGCCAGGGCCAGGTCATCGGCCGTGGCAATGCCTGCCTCCAGGCGCGAGGCGAGGGTCTCAGCGAGGGTCACGGCACCACGGGGGCGGGAGCAATAAAGTTGCGTCGAGCGGGGAAAACCACCGCGCGGGGGTCAAATTTTTGCTCGCGCAAATTGAGTTTTCGGGAATTTCCGCCCCGATAGCCCGGTTTTGCACGCGGTTCTGCCCGCCAATGGCCTGTTCCGGAGCGGTTTCCACCGCCGGGCTGGCAACCTGGCAACCGGCTTCCTCGCGCGCAGGTGGCTGTTTTTCGGGCATTTCGGGCTGTTTGCTCACTGATTGGTCAGCCTCTCGGTTGCACCCTGCAACCTGGGGGCCATGGTCGGAGGCAAAAAACCCCACGAAACGGACATATCTTGGTGGTTGCCGCCTTGGAATTCCCAGCAGAGGAAAAAATCTCCCAATTGGACCATTCGCGGCTGGGGTTTTCCTACCCCTAGCTCTTCGATAGCCCCCTCCCGGCGTAGGGTCATTGCCCTCGGGCTCGGCGCCGGGCGGCAGGATCACGACGCGGCTGCCTCTGGGCGCCACGGCGATCGCAGCCATTGCCCGTTCTCGGCTGGCCGGTCCGTCGAGCACGATGCAGAACCGCCCGGTCATGACTGCACCTCGGCCTCGATGGTGTGCCACTGGCCCGGCGCGTAGGCGGCGGCGCAGCCAACCGGCAGCACCAGCACCAGGGCGCCATGCTCGACGCGGAACGTCACGGCCTCGACGACGCGCGAGCTGCCGTCGCTCAGAGCCACGCGCCAGCGCCGCGCCGGGGTCGGCGGCGAGAAGAGCGTCGGCTGGTCGGCCGTCATGATGAAGCCCTCGAAGTGAAGAGTTCATCCCGGACAGCCGGACAACCGGACAGCCAGCCGGACACGGACACCCCTATAGGGGGGTGTCCGTTTCTGTCCGGCTTGGCAGGGCTGCGAATGTCCGAACCTGTCCGGTTCTGTCCGGCGGTTGTCCGGGCGATGTCCGGCTCAAATGACCCAGGCATTTGCCCCCCAAACCCCGACAAAGCCGGTGCTGATGAGTGAGTCGTGGGCGCGCTTGAACGCCTTCTGCCGGGCGTCAGGCGTCGCCTCTGCCATCATCTTGTAGGCGTACTCGCGCCACCGATCGGGGCTCACGACGCGGGCGCCGTTCGGGATGTGCGTACTTGCCGGCGCTTCCTCGCCACCATCGCCGATGGCGCGCTGTAGGGCGCGGAACACCACGCCCGTGTTGCCGGTCGGGTCCCGGCGCTTCGCTTGCGGTGCCGTGGTGGCGTCGTCAACCGACACCAGGACGGCGGTCAGGATGTCGTCGTCGTCGTCGAGGCCGATGGCGACCTGTTCCAAGCGGAAGCTGAAGGCATCGCCCTCGCGGCCGTCGCGCTGGGCTTCCACCGTGGCGATGCGCTCGCCGGTGTCGGACTTCACCACCTTCACGATGGTATCGAGCGCGCCAGGCAGGGCGGTCGAGCCGCGTGGCCCGGCGTCGGCGCTCTTGCCAGAATGGTGCACGAGAATGACGGTCGCGCCGGTCTCTTTGATGATGCGGTCGGCGCGCGCCAAGGTGGCGCCCATGTCGGCGACCGAGTTTTCATCGGCGCCCGGCATGACCCGCGCCAGCGTGTCCAAGACGACGATGCGAACCGGATGCCCGGTGCGCCGCTCCAGCTCGACCGTCGCCGCAATGACCTTGGCGACGTCCTCGCCGTTGGGTCCGAGATTGACCGCGACCGGCACGACGGCGAAAGGCACCTCGATGTTGTGCGGGATCTCGTAGTAGAGACGCGCGCCGAGAATGCGGTTCTTCAGGCCGTCGGCACCTTCGGCCGCGACGTAGAGGATGGCGCCCTGCCGCACGCGGCGCCCGAAGAAATCCCAACCCAGCGCCACGCACATGCACAAGTGCGAGACGAGGAAGGTCTTCCCGGATTTGGGCGCGCCGTAGAAGGCGGCGAAGCGACCCTCGCCGAGTAGACCGTGCACCAGCCTATCGGGCGGCACGGCCTTGTCGATGTCACCCCACATGATGATGGGCAAGCCGTCGTGCGCGGCGCCGTTCATCGGCGGCGCATACGGTTTCGTCGCGGCGATGACGGACTCGACGCTGGGCGCGGCATAGCGGTGTGGCGACTGGTCTGTCATGCATCATTCCAATCGTTAGTGCCCGTGGGCGTCGCGAGGCGAACCTCGCGGCGGGCGTGGTGCCAAAGGGCGGCGCACTTCTCGGCGCCCTTGCGGCCGGCGTCGTCGGCGTCGACTAGCAGCATCAGGCGTTGGATGGCGGGAAGCGGGCCGAGGTTGGCGAGATTGCCGGCGGTCAATGCCGCCCAGGCCGGCCTCACCATGCAGCCGCTGCGGTGCTGCCCGGTCATCACGGCCAGACAGCTTTCAAGGCCTTCGCCCAGTGCGAGCTCCGTCGTCACCTCGGCGTCATTGACGAGCCTGCAAACGCCACCGGCGGGCTTGCTGCCGGTCATGAATTTCCGCCAGAGCTTGGCCGAGCCATCCAGCGCCAGTGCGGTGAACTGCAGGCCGAGAATGACGCTCGCATCCGTCCATGCCGTGATCACGCTCACCACGGCGGGCGGGTAGCGGTCGCTGCCGGGCAGGAAGCGCACGGCCTCTTCGTCGAGAAGGTCGGGCTCGAGGTCGCGGACCTCTCGCAGCCAACTCGCGCCCAGGCCGCTCTTCAGCGGCCTTGTTCGGTCGATCGTGCGGTTGATGCGTTGCCGCGCTTCGTCGTCGGGAAGCTCGATGCCGGCGGGTGCGGCTGGCCTGGCAGACTTCGGCAGAGCGTCCCGCCGGCGGGACGTTTCATGGTCGCCAGCACGATCGCCGCGACCATGCTCGCGGCCATCGTGTTTCGGCCGTTCGACGCCGAGCCATGCGCAAATCTCGTCCAGCGCTACTGGAAACCCAACTCGCCGCGCGGCCATCCAGAGGCCGAGCAGGTTCTTGCCGCCGTTGCCCTCGACGTCAGCGAAGTCTGACCACGTGCCAACCTTCGGACCGCTGAGCCGGACTCCAAAGCTGCTGCCGGGCTCACCGCGGAGTGAGCCCGCCCGCCACTCGTTCTTCTCGCGACGGCCCGCCGGCAGCAGGTGCGCGGCGACCGCTGGCGCCCGATCTACCAACATCCGCTTAATCTCGGCGATGGTGGGGGCGCCGCTCATGCTGGCCACGGGTCCAGCGAAGTGAATTTCGCGAGGATCGCCTCACCACCAGGGACGCCGTCGAAACGGGTCTGGAAAGGGCGATCGAGATGCAGGTCGGCCATGAGCGATTCGTGAGCCGCGCCCAGCCCCCAAATGCAGGCCGGGCGACTCTCGCGGAGATAGCCAAGCTCGCTGGTCACGATGCCGAAGCCGGCCAGATCATCGGTGTGACGCCAAGCCCAGAAGATGCGGAACTCGCCGCGGTCGCTGTCTTTCCTGCCAGTGCTGAAGGTGACGTGCCCCGACTCGGGAAGCAGCTTCAGGCCGGTGCTGGCGTAGCGCTCGGCCTTGGTGAAGCCGATATCCGCCACGGTGGCGGATTTGAAGCCGGCGCGGTGCAAGAGCATGTAGCGCTGGGCGCTGCGTTCCGGGATGCCGGCCGCCTGCAGCCAGGGGAGCCATTCGCCATGGCGGCACAGGCCTTTGGCCTCAGTCAGCATCGCGCCAGCGCCGAGGGCGGCACGAGCCTCGCCCTCGTACTGTCCGACGGCCTTGTGCATCTCGCGGGCTTGCGCCTGCAGTATGGGCAGGCGGTTGCTGGCGGCGCTCATTGCAGCACCTCCGCGGCCTTGGCGACGATGCCGAAGAAGTGCAGCGCGATGATCGGCGGCGCCTCGACGTCGTCGATCTCGGGACGCTCGCCGGCGACGTCGTCGCGGTCGTACTGGTGCTCGGCGTTCTGGACCGCACGGGGCGGCCTGGTGTAATGAGGGGTCACGTTTCTTGCTTCCTTTGGCGGGTTGCTGAACGAGAAGGCCGGTTTGACTCGCGAGGTCGCCGGCCTTCACTTCGTGTGGATGATGGTCTCGCGCTCGACCGGCTTGCGGTCGGCGATGTCGAGCTGGTGCTGGTCGGCGGGCTTCGCCGGGGCGGCGATCGGCGGGACGGCGGGCCGGCTCAGCGGCGCGAACATTCCGGCGGCGCGGCGGATCATTTCGGGCGTTGCCCGGAGGGTCTGGCGGCGCACTAGGCGGCCCTCGACGCGGAGACCGCGACAACTTCAAAACACATGGGAAATGCCCGCATTGCCACCGGTTTCATGGGTGGTCCTTTCGTTGCGTCCCCTGAGCCCTTGCTGGCGGGCGTGCTCAGGGTGCTGTTTGTTGTAGAGGGGGAGCAGAGGTCGGCTGGCCTTACCCTGCCTTCCCCATGGTCTCGCCCGCGAGCTGGCGGCGGAGCGGTTCGGTCAAGACCAACATGCGCTTGCCGATCCACATCACGGGAATCTCGCCGCGATGGCCTGCGGCGTAGGTCTGATTGAGGCCGGTATTCAGGACCTGGGAGGCCTTACGGATCGAGATCGTCGGGCCTTCCTTGGAGAGGTCGATCTCGGCGGTCGGCGCCTTCACGCGAACCTTCGTCTTCACGCGTGCCGTCACTCGGGAGTCTCCTTGGCAAGTTAAGCGATATGCGTCGATTTCGCTTAACCTACCATCACTTGCCCTGCCTTCCAAGTATGATATGTACTTCGAATAACCGATATTTAACCTTTCCCAGGGGGAAGAAGGGTTGTGGAAAACGAGCCTAAGAGGAACAGAGGCGGGCGCCCCCGCACCCGAGAGCCACAACCCGGGCGCCGCATCACCATCAGCGTCCGCGTGACGCCTCGTCTGAAGGCGCTCCTCGACGGTGCGGTTGAGACAAGCGGCCGGTCCGTTAGCCAAGAGGCCGAGTTCCGACTTGAACAGACGTTCTCCCGGATCGTCGAGGCTGTCGGCACAGCCACGCTGCGACCCACAACGCTGGAGGCGACCGGCGTCAACGAAGCAGGGGAAACTCAGGCCGAAATGTCAGCCCGGGTGGAGCGGGAGTTTCAGCAATGGCAAGAGAAAATGCTGAAGCTCCAAGCGCAAACCGAACGCGATCTCGCACTACTTAATGATGTGATGCGACGGGTGCAGGCGCTGGAGAAAGCCGGCGTGAAGGTGTTGGTCGACCCGCCACCGGAGAAAAAGGAATGAGGGGCAGCATCACCCGTCGCGGCAAGGCGTCGTGGCGCCTGAAATTCGACGTCGCGCCCGATGCCGATGGCAAACGACGGACGCGCTTCCTTACCGTCCGCGGCGGCAAGCGTGATGCGCAAGCGAAGCTCAATGAGCTGTTGAGCGCGCTCGACAAGGGAACGCTCGTAGAGCCCAGCAATCTGACGATCGCCAAGCACGTCAGAGCTCGAATCGACGTTTGGCACGCCGCGGGCGACATAGGGAACACGACGCGCGGGCGATACGACGTGCTTCTGAGGAAGCAGATTGCCCCCCATCTCGGAGACGTAGCATTGCAGCGTCTCACCACGACGGACGTCGAGGTCTGGCACGCGACGATGCGCAACGGTGGTTTGTCGCCGCGGACCGTGAAGCATGCGCACGCCGTATTGAGGAAGGCACTGAGTGACGCCGTCCGCCACGGAAAGCTCGTGCGGAACGTCTGCGGCGTCGACGGCCAGCGCTCGCCGACCGTTCCCAGGGCGAAGGTGAAGATCATCAAGAGGGATCAGGTCGGCGATGTCGTCGAGAAGCTGAAGGGCGCGGAGATTTTCCCAAAGGCGTTGCTCGCGCTGTTTTGCGGCCTCAGGGCAGGGGAGGTCCTGGCGCTGCGCTGGCAGAGCGTCGACCTTGACGCAAGGGTGCTGCACGTCCGGGAGAGCGTGGAAGAGGTCGCCGGCCAGCCCTTGAGGATCAAGCAGCCGAAGACGGAAGATGGCTTCCGAAAGCTGACCATGCCGGACATCGTGGTTGCCGCGCTGAAGGATCATCGTCGGCAGCAACTTGAGTTGCGGCTCGCCCTCGGGCTAGGCAAGCCCCAGGATGACGCCTTGGTGTTCCCCACCATCGACGGCAGCCCGACCAGGCCGACTCGCCTCTCGATCGTCTGGCGCAAGACCGTTGCGGCGCTCGGGCTTCCCAAGGTCGTCTTCCATGAACTGCGACACACGCACGTTTCCCAACTGATCGCTGCCAAGGTCGACGTCGTCACCATCTCCCGGCGGCTCGGGCATGCCAACCCGTCCATTACGCTCAAGATCTACGCTCACCTGTTCGAGAACGATGACGGGGCAGCCGCCGACGCCATCAACATGGCGCTCGGTGCCAACTCGGTGCCAAAAAACGCCTGAAAAGCCCGTAGACATTGGCCCAAACATGGGGCTGCCCGACCTCTTTTCACGCTGGTTCGAGAGCCGAGGCTGGCAGCCGCGGCCGCATCAGCTCGAGCTGGTCGGGCTGGCACTGCAGGGCAAGAGCGCGCTGCTGATCGCGCCGACCGGCGGCGGCAAGACGCTGGCAGGCTTCCTGCCGTCGCTGATCGAGCTCACCCTGCGCCGCCAGAACGGCGAGGATCTGGCGCATATGAAGGGCAAGGGCGAGCTGCATACGCTCTACATCTCGCCCCTGAAGGCGCTGGCCACCGACATCAGGCGCAATCTCGAGATGCCGATCGCCGAGATGGCCTTGCCCGTGCGGGCTGAGAGCCGCACCGGCGACACGCCGCAAAGCCGTCGCCTGCGCCAGCGTGAGCGGCCGCCCGACCTGCTGATGACCACGCCGGAATCGATGGCGCTGCTGCTGAGCTATCCCGACGCCGCGCAGCTCTTCGCGACGCTGAAATGCGTCATCGTCGACGAGCTGCACGCCTTCGCCACCAGCAAGCGCGGCCATCACCTGGCGCTTTGCCTCGCCCGCGTCGCCACCCTGGCGCCGCACGTGCGCTTCGTCGGGCTGTCGGCCACCGTGGCCGACCCGCCGGCGCTGGCCGAATTCCTGGCGGTCAAGGACGAGGTCGAGATCGTGCAGGGCGAGCCGGGCGCCGCGCCCGACCTGAGGATCATCGATGCGCACGAGCGGTTGCCGTGGGGCGGCCACATGGGCCGGCATGCCTTGCCCGAGATCTACAACATCATCCGCCAGCACAAGACCTCGATCGTGTTCGTCAACACGCGCGCCCAGGCCGAGCTGGCGTTCGACGGCCTGTGGCGCATCAACGAGGACAACCTCGCGATCGGCCTGCACCACGGCTCGCTGGCGGTCGAGCAGCGGCGCAAGGTCGAGGCGGCGATGGCGGCCGGCCGCCTGCGTGCCGTGGTGGCGACGTCCTCGCTCGATCTCGGCATCGACTGGGGCGACGTCGACCTGGTGATCCAGGTCGGCGCACCCAAGGGCGTGAGCCGCCTGATGCAGCGCATCGGCCGCGCCAACCACCGGCTCGACGAGCCGAGCCGCGCCATGATCGCGCCGGCCAACCGCTTCGAGGTGCTTGAATCGCTCGCCGCCCTGGAAGCCGTCGAGGCGCACGAGCTCGACGGCGACCCGCCGCGGCCGGCCTGCCTCGACGTGCTGGCCCAGCACATCGTCGGCACCGCTTGTGCCCAGCCGATCGATCGCGAGGCCTTCTACGAGGAGGTGCGGACCGCGCTGCCCTATCGCGACCTGTCGCGCAAGGACTTCGACGACACGTTCGATTTCGTCGCCACCGGCGGCTACGCGCTGGCTGCCTACGACCAGTGGCATCGCCTGAAGCAGCTGCCCGACGGTCGCTGGATGCTGGCCTCGCCGCTGGTCGCGCGGCAGTACCGCATGAATGTCGGCACCATCGTCGAGTTGCCGCTGATCAAGGTGAAGCTGCGGCGCGGCCCGGTGCTGGGCGAGGTCGAGGAGTCGTTCATCCAGGGGCTGGTCGCGGGCGACACCTTCGTCTTCGCCGGCCGGCTCTTGCGCTTCGAGGGCGTCAAGGAGCTGGTGGCGCAGTGCTCGTCGGCGAGCGGCGGCGATCCCAAGGTGCCGGCCTATGGCGGCGGCCGCCTGCCGCTCTCGACCTTCCTGGCCGATCGCGTGCGCGGCATCCTGCAGGATCCGTCGCGCCATCCCAGGCTGCCGCACGAGGTGCGTGAGTGGCTGCGCCTCCAGCGCATCCGCTCGACCCTGCCGCAGGGCGACCGGCTGCTGATCGAGGGATTCCCGCGCGGCGGCAAGCAGTTCATCGTCGCCTACTGCTTCGAGGGCCGGAACGCCCATCAGACGCTCGGCATGCTGCTGACGCGGCGCATGGAGCGCATGGAGCTGAAACCGCTGGGTTTCGTCGCCACCGACTACGTGCTCGGCCTGTGGGGCCTTCGTCCGCCGACCAGGCGCCAGCTCGAGCTGCTGTTCGACGAGGACATGCTGGGCGACGACCTCGAGGCGTGGATGGACGAATCGACCATGCTGCGGCGCTCGTTCCGCAACGTCGCGGTGATTGCCGGCCTGATCGAGCGGCGCTTCCCCGGCGAGGAGAAATCACGCCGCCAGGTCACCTTCAGCTCCGACCTGATCTACGACACGCTGCGCAAGCACGAGCCCGGCCACATCCTGCTGCGCGCCACGCGCCAGGACGCCGCCTGGCAGCTCGCCGACCTCAAGCGCCTGGGCGACCTGCTGCGCCGCGCCCGCGGCCGCATCGACTACCGCCGCCTCGACCGCATCTCGCCGCTCGCCGTGCCGGTGCTGCTGGAAATCGGCCGCGAACGCATCCTCGACGGCACCGCCGTTGACGAGCTTCTGGACATCGCCGCGCAGGAGCTGATCGAGGAGGCGACGGCGCTGTAGCATCGGAACGATATGGACGGTTGCTCTTTTAAGTCGTATCATATCATTATAATTCAATCCTAGATTGAAGGCATGGTTGACGCGAACATCTTTCTCGACCCCGTCGAGGCAATGCGGCTGGAACGATTAGGCCGAAGGATCGTCACGTGATACGTTACGAGTGACTATGATACGGCGTTTCCGGCACAGGGGCCTGGAAAGGCTATTCGTTGATGGGAGCGTGAAGGGCGTTTCAGCACGCCATGTGGATCGTTTGAGGCGAATTCTGGTTGCGCTTCATCGTAGTCGTGGACCTGAAGGGATGTCATTGCCGGGTTTTCGGCTGCATCCCCTCAAGGGCGAGCGCCGGGGGCAATGGGCTGTTTCAGTGTCGGGAAACTGGCGGGTCGTTTTTCGGTTCGAGGGCGAAGACGCTGTCGATGTTGATCTTGTGGATTATCATTGAAGCCGGAGGAGAATAGATGCGGATGTACAATCCTCCCCATCCAGGTGAGCTGGTTCGCGAAGAGTGTTTGGCCCCCCTTGGATTGACCGTTACGGCAGCGGCCCGTGCCCTGGGCGTCACGCGCAAGGCTCTGTCAGAATTGGTCAATGGGCATTCCGGTATCTCGCCCGAGATGGCAATCCGTCTATCCAAGGCATTCGGCAGCGAGCCGGAAACATGGCTCGGTATGCAGATGGAATACGATCTTTGGCACGCGACGCGCCGAGCCTCACGTTTGAAGGTCAAGAGGCTTTATCCAGCCGATCGGAAGGCAGCTTAGGGTGCGCGCATTCCGGCGCTCAATGGAAATCGCGTGAGGCGATCTTGATCTTGGGGCGATCGAGGGCGATGCGGCTGCGGTCGTAGCCTGGCTGGGCCGGCTGGCCTTTGCCGACGCGATGGCGCGTGGCGTTGGCTTCCGGCACGGGAACCGGCGGGTGGACGCGGCGGTCGGGGGAGTCGGTGCGGACCTGGTCGCCGCGGCCGTGATCGAGATGGAAGGTGTCGATGTCGGAAATCGAATCGAGCTCGGCCGACCAGTCCCACAAGCGTTCGGCGACGAGATGGATCACCAGCTCTTCGCGCTGCACGCGGCCCTGCACGCCGAGCAGGCGCGAGCCCATGACGACACGGCGATGATCCTCGAAGACCTTGGGCCAGACCACGAGGTTGGCGATGCCGTGCTCGTCCTCGATGGTGACGAATACCACGCCCGAGGCGGTGCCCGGTCGCTGGCGCACCAGCACCAGCCCGGCGAGGGTGAAGCGATCGCCGTTGCTGGACGTTGCCAGCACGGCAGTGGGTGACACGTCTCGTTCAGAGAACCGGGGGCGCAACAACGCCATCGGGTGGGAGCGCAGCGACATCGAGATGGCGGCGTAATCGTCGACCACCTGCTCGCCCAGGGTGAGCGCCGGCAGGCTGACGGCTGGTTCGAGATCGCGCACCCGCGGCGACTTGTCGAGCAACGGCAAGGGGGCATCCGAGAGCCCGCGCACCGCCCACAGCACGTCGCGCCGCGACAGGCCGAGCGAAGCGAAGGCATCGGCGCGAGTCAGCGCCAGGATGTGGCGCTTCGACAGGCCAGACCGCCGCCACAGGTCGGCCGGGTCGCGGTAGGGCTCGGTGCGGCGCTCGACCAGCCGCCTGGCCTCGGCCTCGGCGAGACCGGTGACCTGGCGCAGGCCGAGACGCAGGGCGCGGCGCGCCTCCGGGTGCGGCTCCTCCTGAACGAAGCTCATGGCTGGGAGCGCGCCACTCCGATGGCGCTCATCCTCTGGTGCAGGCGAAGATTGCGCCATCGGAGCGGCGCGCTCCCGGCGATTGCCGGCGCTCGGCTCCAGGGTGCAATCCCAGTCGCTGGCGTTGATGTCGGGTGGCCGCACCTCGACGCCGTGCTCGCGCGCGTCGCGCACCAGCTGGGCCGGCGCGTAGAAACCCATCGGCTGGGAATTGAGCAGGGCGGCGGCGAAGACCTCGGGGTAGTAGTGCTTCACCCAGGAGGAATCATAGACCAGGATGGCGAAGCTCGCGGCATGGCTCTCGGGAAAGCCGTACTCGCCGAATCCTTCGATCTGCCTGAAGCAGCGCTCGGCGAAGGTGCGATCGTAGCCCCTGTCGACCATGCCTTCGATGAAGTCGCCCTCGAGCCTGTGGATCGTGCCGGCCCGGCGGAACGTCGCCATGGCGCGGCGCAGCTTGTCGGCCTTGGCGGGCGAGAAGCCCGCGGCATCGATGGCGATCTGCATCGCCTGCTCCTGGAACAGCGGCACGCCGCAGGTCCGTTCGAGGATCTTCCTGAGCGTGCCCGGATAGTCGATGTCCTCGGGCCTCTTCGCCCGGTTCCTGAGATAGGGATGGACCATGCCGCCCTGGATCGGGCCGGGCCGCACGATCGCCACCTCGACGACGAGATCGTAGTACTTCCGGGGTTTCAGGCGCGGCAGCATCGACATCTGCGCCCGGCTCTCGACCTGGAACACGCCGACGGAATCGGCCTTGCACAGCATGTCGTAGACGGCCGGGTCGGTGGCTTCCATGCCGAGCGTCACTTGCCGGCCGTAATGCCTGTCGATCAGGTCGAAGCTCTTGCGCAGGCAGGTCAGCATGCCGAGCCCCAGCACATCGACCTTGTAGATCTTCAGGGCATCGAGATCGTCCTTGTCCCATTCGACGACGGTGCGGTCCTCCATGGCGGCATTCTGGATCGGCACCAGCTCGTCGAGGCGGTCCTCGGTCAGGACGAAGCCGCCGACATGCTGCGACAGATGGCGGGGAAAGCCGCACAGCGTCGCCGACAGCTCGAGCGCTAGCCGCAGACGCGGATCGGTGGGGTCGAGACCGGCCTCGCGCACGTGATCGCCATCGACCCCGCTCGACCCGATGCCCCAGACGGTGTTGGACATCGCGCCCACCGTGTCGGGCGACAGGCCGAGCGCCTTGCCGACCTCGCGAATGGCGCTGCGGCTGCGATAGGAGATCACGGTGGCGGCCAGCGCCGCCCGCGAACGGCCCTTGTTCCGGTAGATCCACTGGATCACTTCCTCGCGGCGCTCGTGCTCGAAATCGACATCGATGTCGGGCGGTTCGTCGCGCTCGTTGGACAGGAAGCGCTCGAACAGCGCTTCCGACTTGTTGACGTCGACCGACGTGACGCCGAGGCAGTAGCACACCGCCGAGTTGGCGGCCGAGCCGCGGCCCTGACAGAGGATCTTCATCTCGCGGGCCTGCTGCACGATCTCGTGCACGGTCAGGAAGTAGGGCGCGATCTTCTTGCTGTCGATCAGCTCGAACTCGTGCCGCAAGGCTCTGGCGACCTTGTCGGGAATGCCGTCGGGATAGCGTCGGGCCGCGCCCTCCCAGGTCAGGCGGACGAGCTTGTCCTGGGGCGTCTCGCCGCCCTCGTACATCACCGGATACTGGTAGGTGAGCTGGTCGAGCGAGAAGCGGCAGCGCCCGGCGATCTCCTGCGTGCGCTCGATGGCGCGCGGATGGCGGCGGAACAGCCGCGCCATCTCCGCCGGATCCTTGAGATGCCGTTCGGCGCTGGCGAAGCGGCGGAAGCCCAGCGCGTCGACCGTGCAGCCGAGGCGGATGGCGGTCACCACGTCCTGCAGCGCCCGCCGCTCGGGGATGTGATAGTGCACGTCGTTGGTGGCGACCAGGCCCGCGCCCGTCTCGGCGGCGAGATCGTCGAGCAGCGCCAGGCGGCGCGCATCGTCGCCGCGGAACAGCGCGGTGCCGGCGAGATAGCAGCGATCGCCGAACAGCTCGGCGAGCGTGTGCAGGCGCGCGCGAAAGGCCGGATCGTCGGGCCGGCGCGGCGGCAGGACGATGGCCAGCAGGCCCTCGGCATAGGTGGCCAGATCGTCGAAGCCGAAATCGCAGGCGCCCTTGGCGGCGCGGCGATTGCCGACCGTCAGCAGGCGCGACAGGCGCTTGTAGGCGTCGAGGTCGGTCGGGTAGGCGAGCAGAGAATAGCCGTCGCGCGATTCGAGGCGGGCGCCGACCAGCAGGCGACAGCGCTCGCTCGCCGGGATGTCGGGGAACTCCTCGTAGTGCTCCTTGATCGCCGCATAGGCGCGCACCACGCCGGCCAGGGTGTTGCGATCGGCGATGCCGATGGCGCCGTGGCCGAGCGCGATCGCCTGCAGCGCCAGCTCGCCCGGATGCGAGCCGCCGCGCAGGAAGCTGTAATTGGTGGTGACCTGCAGCTCGGCGTACATGGGGAGGGTCAGTGCTCAAGCTCTCCTCCCCAGCTTCGCTGGGGAGACCCCCAGCACGCCGGCGCGCACCACGATGCTGAGAAAATGGTGGCGCTGCGAGAGGGAAGCTCATGGCTGGGAGCGCGCCACTCCAGTGGCGC
>JALHMO010000027.1:0-9206 GCA_022844015.1 Reyranella sp.
ACGGCGAACGACAGCGCGAAGCAGGCGACGGCCGCGTGGGTCGGAACGAAAGACAGGAGACCAAGCGCGGCCAGCAGGGTCGAGGCGGCCATGCCGGCGACGATCAGTCGGCCAGCCGAGGCGCCGCCACGCATCATCCACCCGGTCGCCAGGCTGCCGACGATGCCGAGCGAGGTGGCAATGGCCACGAACTGTCCGGCCTCGGCTGCCGGCAGCTTGCGCGACTCGACGAGGTTCGCCGGCAACAGCCCCGCGAGTGCCAGGAACAGGAGGGCGAAGCAGAAAAAGGCGGAGGCCAGCGGTGCGGCCCGCACCAGGGCCTCGACCCGCGAGACTTGCCTGGCCCCGCTTGCCGCCGGAAGAGATCGTCGTGGCAGAAGAGCCGTGACGCCCAGGACAATGCCCAGCAGCACCGCGTCGGCCAGGAAGATTGTCCGCCAGCCGATGCGGTCGGCCAGCGCCGCTGTCGCGAGGCCGGCGAGCGCGATGCCGGTGGGGACGAAGGTGCCCCACAGCGACAGCGCGAAGGACTGGTGGCGCGGTCCGGATGCCGCGAACATCAGCGACGGCGCGGCGACCACGACCAGCAGATAGCCGACGCCCGCCAGGCATCGCGCCGCCAGCAGCCCGGTGCCGTCGCTCGCAATGGCGCACATCGCTGCCGCGACGGCCATGACGGCAATGCCGATGCGCAAAGCGCGGACATGGCCGATGCGCTCGCTCCAGCCGCCGGCCGGCAGCCCGAGCACGGCGCCCACCAGCGTGATCGCCGACACGGCGGCGCCGGCGCCGGTGAGCGACAGGTCGAGGTCGCGCTGCAGGGCGGTGACCAGCGGCGGCACGATACCCAGCTGCCCCGCCGCCACGACGCCAATCGCGTAGAGCAAGCCGATCTGTTGCCACGACGTGGTCATGCCGCCGACGGTAACGAGGGACGGAACGGAGGCCTACGGATAAAATATGCGGGGTATTGTCATCCTGAGCGCAGCGAAGGATCTCATCGCCAGAAGTTGCGAAGCACGGCAGTGGCCAGCGGCGATGAGATCGTTCGCTGCGCTCAGGAAGACAGATTGGGCGCCGCTACGCGGCCCCCCGTCGACGTCACCAGCCGGGCGAAGCTGCCGTCGCTGAGCTGCAGGCGATGCCATTCGAGGGGGCCGGGCTCGATGGCCACGACCGTGCTGTCGTTCGGGCCGGTCCACAAGGTGACGCACGCCGCGCCGCCATCGTACCAGCCGAGATCGCCAAGGCGATCCTCGGCAATCCTGATCTCGTCGGTCGCGAAGCGCCACAGCGATGCTCCGAGCAGCTCCGCCGGGTGGACGCCCCACGTCGCGGTCCGCGTCGGCGAGGCCGCGAGCAGGCGATGCGAAAGGTCGCAGATCAGGTGGACCGGCAGGCGTGAGCTCTCGACCAGTCGGCGCAGGGCGGCATCACCCGGCGAATCGAGCGGGGCGGCGAGCAGGCGCGTGAGCTTGCCGATCGCCTGCTCTGGTATGCGATGGCGCCCGCTCTCCCAGCGCGAGAGGGTCGCCTGGGTGACGCCGAGCATCTCGGCGGCGTGGCTCTGCTTGACGCCGCGCAGCCGCCGCCAGCGGCGGAGCGCGCGGCCATGGTCGTTCACGGCGTCAGCTCGTTCACGGCGTCAGGGCTCCTGCATGAAGGCGGCGACGCGCTCGGCGATCATGATGGTGGGCGCGTTGGTGTTGCCGCCGACCAGCGCGGGCATGATCGAGGCATCGACGACGCGCAGACCCTGCAGGCCGCGCACGCGGCAGCGATGATCGACGACCGCCATCGGGTCGTTGTCGGGCCCCATCTTGCAGGTGCCGACCGGGTGATAGATCGTCTCGCACTTGGCTCGGATCCATTGCTCGATCTCGGCGTCGGTCCGGACCGCCGGGCCGGGCTGGAACTCGTCGGCGCGATAGGGATCGAGGCCCGACTGGGCGAAGATCTCGCGCCCCATCTTCACGCCGGCAATCAGCGTGTCGAGGTCACGCCGCTCGGCCAGGTAGTTGGCGTCGATCAGCGGGTGCTCCTTGGGATCGCTGCTGCGCAGGCGAATCGTGCCGGTGCTCTGCGGCCGCAGCGTGCAGACATGCAGGCTGTAGCCGTTCCGCTTCATCATCGTGCGGCCGTGATCGACC
Source organism: Reyranella sp. (assembly GCA_022844015.1). Classification (GTDB taxonomy): domain Bacteria; phylum Pseudomonadota; class Alphaproteobacteria; order Reyranellales; family Reyranellaceae; genus Reyranella. The sequence continues at coordinate 2,151 of JALHMO010000027.1, forward strand.
ACCAGGGCGGGCAGGAAGTGGAGCTGGAGGTCGGGCGCATCGAGGCCCGGCCGCGTGCTGAGGAACCCGCCCGATTCGGCGATCGGCGAGGTGCCGGGGCCTTTCCTGTCCTTCCAGTAGCGGTACAGCGACACGAGCTTGTTGGCGGTGTCGTAGGTGTCGCGCGTCTTGCAGAACTGCAGCAGCGAGGCGTCGAGATGGTCCTGCAGGTTGCCGCCGACGCCGGGAAGATCGTGCAACGGCTTGATGCCGACGGACTTCAGATGGTCGGCCGGGCCGATGCCCGACACCATCAGGAGCTGCGGCGAGTTGACGGCGCCGCCCGCCAGGACGATCTCGCCTCTGCAGAGCGCGACCTCGTCACGGCCGTCGAGGACGTAGCGCACCGCCATGGCGCGGGTGCCGTCGAGGATGATGCGCTCGACCAGCGCATTGGTGATGACGTGGACATTGCCTTTGTTGCGTTCGACGGCGGGCCGCAGGTAGGCGCTGGCGGTGCTCCAGCGCTCCTGGTTCTTCTGCGTCACCTGGTAGTAGCCGACGCCTTCCTGGTTGGCGCCGTTGAAGTCGGGCGTGCGCTTGTGGCCGGCCTGTTCGCAGGCCTGGAGGAACGCCTCGTTGATCTTCAGGGGATCGGCCTGGTCGGCGACGTTGAGCGGGCCACCGACGCCATGGAAATCGTCGGCGCCGCGTTCGTTGTTCTCCGCTTTCTTGAAGAAGGGCAGCACGTCGTCGTAGCCCCAGCCGAAATTGTCGAGCTGGCGCCAGTGATCGTAGTCGGAGGCATGGCCGCGTACATAGAGCATGGCGTTGATCGACGACGAGCCGCCCAGCGTCTTGCCGCGCGGCCAGTACATGCGCCGATCGTTGCAATGTTTCTGCGGCGTCGTCTCGTAGCGCCAGTTGTAGGGCGACTTCTCGCCGAGCGCCGCGAAGCCCGCCGGCATCCTGAGCTTGAAGGAGTTGTCGGGCGGACCGGCCTCGATGACCAGGATGAGCAGCGAATGGTCTTCGGCCAGCCGGTTGGCGATCGTGCAGCCGGCCGAACCGGCGCCGATGATGATGTAGTCGTACGGCCAGGACATTCGTCGCTCTTTCCTGATCTAAGGCAGTCTGTTCTCGATGACGGTGAAGACGGGTCGGCCGGAAATGGGCGACAAAAAGCCATTGTCGTCCAGTGGAAAGACGCTGCGGGTCACCGAATCGCCGACGTTGCCGCCGATCGCGGCGACCGCGCCGGGCAGCACCTCGACCACAATGTCGCAATGGCCGGCGCCGCGATTGAGATTGTCCAGGGTGGTGCCGCTGCCGGCGCGCGAGGCGCAGATGAGATCGCCGACCTGCGGCGCGCGTTCGCCCGGCCGGCGCGGGATCAGGGCGGCGCCCGGCTTCTGTGCCCGCAGGACCAGGCGCTCGACATAGATCGTGTGCCGCTGGTCGGGACAGAACAGGTCGCGCCGCACGCCGGCGCTCTGGACGTCCCACGAGACGAAGGCTGCCGACCAGGCGACGTCGTCGATGCCGCTGCGCTCGGGGTGGCCGGTGCTCACCCAGTACTGCCGGATGCGATCGGGAGCGTCCTTTTCCTTCAGGCCGACCTGCACGGTGCGCGGCGGTGCATCGGATGAATAGACGACGATCTGGCGGCCGTAGCGCGCCCACTCGCCGACCGCGAGCAGCACCATCGACACCTTGGCGGAGGCCGTGGGCGGCGGCGCCTCGGGCTTCCAGGAGGAGAGCGGGCAGGGCGCGAGCGGCGGCAGGTCGGCGGCGCTCCTGGGGGCGGGCGACGGCGCCGGCGGCGGGGCCGTCGTGCAGGCCGACAGCGCGAGCAGCAGCAGGGGAAAGACCGCCGGCAGATTCAGGGAGCGTGACAAGGTGAACGCATTGTGCCGGATGATTCCCCGGGAACGGCCCCTCGCTGCGCTCGGGATGACAACTGTCATCGAAGGGAGTGCCGGCGCGCAGGACTACCAGCGGCCGATGCCGCCGATCACCAGGGTGGGCACGCCTTCGGTGTGGCTCCTGACCGTGAAGACCTGGCTGCCCGGCCGGCGGCCGTCACGCGCATCGGTGACGTCGATGCCGGCCGCTTTCAGCCGGGCATGGGCCTTGGCAGTATCCGGCACACGCCAGCTCAGGCCCCACAGCTCGTCGGGAGCATCCGAGATGCCGCGCTCGATATCGTGCGCGATCTCGACCACGAGATCGTCGCAGCGGAAGAACAGCAGGCGCGAGCCCCATCTGGGGTTGCTGCGATCGAGGCGCAGGTCGAGCCCCAGCCGCCCGGCATAGAAGGCGATCGCCCGTTCGGGGTTGGGCGTGCGCACGACGACATGATCGAGCGCCGAGACCGCCGCGGCCTCGTCGACGATGGCGGGCGACGCGGCGGGACGGGCGTTGCGCTCGACCAGCGCGATCGCCACGCCGTGCGTGGCCGTCGTCGACAGCTCGAGCATCGCGCCTCGCGTGGTCGGCACAGCCCGGCGCTCGAGCAGGTTGGCCGCCTTGTCGAGCGCCCGCGTCGCGAACACCATCGCCGACAGCGCCGCGCCGCCGCTGCCGAAGGTCAATCCGACATTGCCCGTCTGCAGCCGCCCGTCGACGGCGCGCCGGCCGACGAGGGTTTCGTAGGCCTGCCGAGAACCGGCGAGCGTGAGATGGTCGAGGTAGGAAATCATGGATCGCCGGTCAGCGCCTTGTCACAGCACAAAGGTTCCTCGTACACGGTGCTTGTGGTGCCAAGCGCACTTCGCGGAGCCTGTGAAAGTATTGAAATGCCAGGTACCATTCTTGTCATCCTGAGCGTAGCGAAGGATCTCATCGCCAGAAGTTTCAAAGCACACCAGTGGCAAACGGTGGTCAGGTCCTTCGCTACGCTCAGGACGACTGAATGGCATCCTTATGGGCCAATCCTCGGGGGAGCCTGTGACTTTTCAGCCTCATTGTCTTCGGTGGTACGGTGAAGACAAGTAGTGTCCCTCGATGCGCTCGGGATAAGATTAATGTGTCATCCCGCGCGCAGCGACTGACTCTTCGTCGATGCCACTTCAAGAGATGCACGTCGACAATCACGCGCGTCTGAGCGCCGCCAATTTCTCCTCTATCCGGCGACGATGCTCCTCGAGCGTCAAGGCCTCTCCCTGTGCAATCGATGCAAGCCTCTCGTCGACGAGGGGCTTCGCCCAGGAGAGATCATCGACATCGCAATGCATGTGCTCGGCGACGATGCTGGCCACGGCCTGCTCGACGCTGTCGTAGTGGCCGGCGGCGACCTGCGCCTCGAGCCATTCCTGCTGCTCGCGGGGAAGGGTGATGGTCATCACGCCAGTCTATCCCGGATCCCGGCGGCTACCCAATCCGCTTCAGACCCGCCTTGTACTCGATCCCGCGCCGGACATAGTCCCCGGCGCTCTCGCGCATGCGCAGAAGGTTGTCCTCGGTCACCTCGCGCACCACCTTGGCCGGCGCGCCGAAGATCACCGAGCGGTCGGCGAAGCGCTTGTTCTCGGTGACGACCGAGCCGGCGCCGATCAGGCATTCCTTGCCGATCACCGCGTTGTTCAGCACCACGGCGGCGATGCCGACGAGGGTGCCGTCGCCGATCGTGCAGCCATGCAGCATCGCCTGGTGCCCCACCGTCACGCCCTTGCCGAGGGTCGTCGGCAGCCCGGGATCGGTGTGCAGGGAGCAGCCTTCCTGGACGTTGGAATCGTCGCCGATCACGATCGGCTCGTTGTCGCCGCGGACCACGGCGCCCGACATGACGCTCACCCGCTCGCCCAGGGTCACCGCCCCGATGATCGTGGCCTCGGGGGAGATGTAGCACGAGGCGGGGATGACCGGGACGCGGTCGCCGAGCTGATAGATGGCCATCTTGCAGAGACTTCCTTTGAGCTTTGGCTGCTCCACTACACGAGTTGGCGCGTGCCGTCTTGCTCCGCCCGATGCGGCGCCGTTCGATCCGATGCCGACACCGGCGGCACCCGAGCCTGCCGGACTGCATAGCTGAGCTGTACCGCACGCCGGAAGGTCCCCTTTCGCAACCCCGCCATCAATGCGTAATCTCTCGCCCGAAAGTCATCCGGTCACGAGGGGGAAACATGAGCGAAGTCGATGGCGCTACTCTGATCGCCAGGAGCCTGAAGCAGCAGGGCGTGGATCATCTGTTCGGGGTCGTCGGATTTCCGATCACCGCGATTGCCGCTGCGGCGCAGAAGGAAGGCGTCGCCTACCTCGGCATGCGCAACGAGCAGAGCGCGGCCTATGCGGCGGGGGCCTACGGCTATCTGACCGGCCGTCCCGGCGCCTGCGTCGTCGTCACCGGCCCGGGCGTGGTGCACGGCCTCGCCGGTCTCGCCAACGCCCAGCAGAATTGCTGGCCGATGATCCTGATCGGCGGCGCCTCGGAAACCTATCGCGGCGGCATGGGAGCGTTCCAGGAAGAGCGCCAGGTGCTGATCGCCTCGCCGTTCTGCAAGTTCGCGCACGGCATCGAGACCGTGGCGCGCATCCCCTACTATGTCGAGATGGCGACCCGGCACGCGATCTACGGCCGGCCCGGCGCCGCCTATCTCGACATGCCCGACGACATCATCCGCGGCACTTGCAAGCTCGACGATGCCGTCGAGGTCGAGCGCGTGCCCGAGGCGCCGCGCACGGTGGCGCCGCCGGAGAACGTCGAGGCAGCCCTGAACCTGCTCGAGAAGGCCCAGCGGCCGCTCGTCCTGGTTGGCAAGGGCATGGCGTGGGCGCATGCCGAGGACGAGGTGCGCGCTTTCGTCGAGCGTACCCAGGTGCCGTTCGTGCGCTCGCCGATGGGCAAGGGCGTGCTGCCGGACGACCATCCGCTGTCGGCGGGCGCCGCACGTACCCTGGCGCTGCAGCAGGCCGACGTTATTTTCCTGATGGGCGCTCGCTTCAACTGGATTTTCCATTTCGGCCTGCCGCCGCGCTTCGCGAAGGACGTCAAGGTCATCCAGCTCGACATCGCGCCCGAGGAGATCGGCCACAACAAGCCGACGGAAGTGGCGCTGGTCGGCGACGGCAAGGCCATCATGGCGCAGGTCAACAAGGCGCTGGTCAACCGCCAGTGGTTCCACCCCAAGGACACTCCGTGGCGGATGGCGCTCGCCAAGAAGTCGGCCGAGAATGCTGCGTCCATCAAGCCGCAGGTCGACGACGATGCCGCGCCGGCCGGCTACTACCGCGCGCTGCGCGATGTCGCCGCCTGGATGCCGAAGAATGCCGTGCTGAGCGCCGAGGGCGCCGGCACCATGGATATCGGCCTCACGCAGCTGCCGAGCTTCAACGCCCGGTCGGTGCTCAATGCCGGCACCTACGGCACGATGGGCGTCGGCCTCGGCCAGGCCATCGCCGCCGCTGTGGCGGATCCAAGCCGGCCGGTCATCCATCTCTCGGGCGACTCGGCGATCGGCTTCTCCGGCATGGAGATGGAGACGCTGGTCCGCTACAACCTGCCGGTCAAGATCGTGGTCCTCAACAATGGCGGCATCGGCCCCGGCATGCCGGAGATCCCAGAGGACCCGTTCTTCAACCTGAAGCCCAACGCGCTGATCTACGGTGCGCGCTACGACAAGGTGATGGAGGCGTTCGGCGGCAAGGGCCTCTTCGTCCATGACCCGAAGGACATCCGCAAGGCGCTCGACGAGGCGATGGCCTTCCCGGGCCCCGCCCTGGTCAATATCGTGCTGTCGCAAGGCTCGACCCGCAAGGCGCAGCAGTTCGCCTGGCACAGCTGATCGGGCACAGCCGATCGGATATCGCCGATCGGCCCAGCTGATGGAGTGACACAACAGGGGCCGGGCCGTTGCCGGCACGGCCCCCTATCGGAGGGAACGCCATGGATCAGTCAATGCAGCCGGAGGTCGAAACCGCGACCGCGCCGGCGCTCAAGGGAATCAAGGTGCTCGACCTCACCCAGTTCGAGGCGGGGCCGTCCTGCACCGAGGCGCTGGCGTGGCTCGGCGCCGACGTCGTCAAGGTCGAGGAGCCCAATCGCGGCGAGCCGGGGCGTTGGGGCATGACCGATCGGTCCGACGCCGATTCGACCTATTTCGTCTACTACAACCTCAACAAGCGCAGCGTGACCTGCAACCTCAAGAGCGAGGAGGGCAAGGCGCTGCTGCGGCGGATGATCGAGAAGGCCGACGTCCTGATGGAGAACATGGCGCCGGGCACCTTCGCCCGCCTGGGCTTCGACTGGCCGCGCCTGCACGCGCTCAACCCGCGGCTGATCTTCGTCCAGGTCAAGGGCTTCGCGCCGGAGAGCCCGCACGCCAACTACCTGTCGTTCGACATGATCGCCCAGGCGATGGGCGGGACGATGGGCGTCAATGGCCATCCCGACCAGCCGCCGGTGCGGCCGGGCCCGACGATCGGCGACACCGGCACCGGGATGCTGGCCGCCATGGGCATCGTCACCGCGCTCTACCAGCGCATGACGACCGGCCGCGGCCAGCACATCCAGATCGCCATGCGCGATGCGATGCTGAACTACTGCCGCACGCCGATGAGCCGCCAGGCCGCGATGGACACCCAGCTGCCGCGCGGCGGCAACACGGTGCCGGGGACGGCGCCGGGCGGCCTCTACAAGTGCGCGCCGGGCGGCATCAACGACTGGGCCTATATCTTCGCCTCGCGCGGCAACGAGGATCACTGGCGCCGCCTGGTGAAGGCGATCGGCCGCGAGGACCTGCTCAGCGATCCACGCATGTCCGATCCCTCGACACGCGGCGCGAATCGCGAGGCCGTCGATGAGGCCATCACCGCCTGGACGTCCAAGCGCACCAAGCAGGAAGTGACCGAGATCATCGCCGGCGCCGGCGTGCCGTGCGGCGCCGTCATGACCACGCTCGAGCTGATGCATGACCCCGACCTGCACGCGCGCGGCATGATGCAGACGATCAACCATCCCGTCCGCGGGCCGGTCATCGTGCCGGGCTGGCCGCTCAGGATGTCGGACACCAAGGTCGCGCTGAAACCCTCGCCCGTCCTCGGCGCGGATTGCGAGGCGATCTACGGCGAGTGGCTCGG
>JALHMO010000027.1:9306-49313 GCA_022844015.1 Reyranella sp.
GTCCGCGGGCCGGTCATCGTGCCGGGCTGGCCGCTCAGGATGTCGGACACCAAGGTCGCGCTGAAACCCTCGCCCGTCCTCGGCGCGGATTGCGAGGCGATCTACGGCGAGTGGCTCGGCTGCACGCCGGACGAGGTCAAGGAAATGAAGCAGGCCAAGGTGATCTGACGGGATCGCAGGCCCGGCAGCGGGATGCCCGCTGCCGGGCCTGGGGAACGCCAAAGTGACGTTCGGCCCGCCTTGGTGGGCCGTTTTCGTTTGCGCACGCGACGGTGCCATTAGAGCGTGATCTTGCTTGATCGAAGCACTCAAGGAAAACCTCACCCTGAGGAAGGCCCGCAGGGCGTGTCTCGAAGGGTGGGCAGCAGCAACGTTGTCGCCCACCCTTCGAGACGCATCGCTACGCGATGCTCCTCAGGGTGAGGTCTTCTTTGGTGCTTCGACCAAAGATAGTCACGCTCCAGGCAACGAGTGACTTTGGTATCATCCGAGGAGTGGCCGGCAGATCTTTCGCTTGGAGCGCGCCACTTCAGGCGGAGCAACCTCCGCCGGCGTGGCGCTCTTCTTGCTGATCGGACACGCCATGAGCGCCATAGTGGCGCGCTCCCGGCGCATGACGCGCACCTTCGGCAAAGTTGGGTTGCAGAACGCACGGTGCCGGGTCCTAATGGTCTGGAGACCGACCGGTGGGCCATAAGGACCGGCCAGCGGGATCCGGCCGACGAAGAGCGGCGCCAAGGCCGCGCCGTACAAACTGTTTCGAGTGACACGACAACGGGCCGCCCGGATTCCCGGAGATGGCCCTCGATGGGAGTGATCGCCATGCAGGATCAGGTAAGGCAGCAGGAGATGGCGGCCGCGACCGCGCCGGCGCTCGAGGGAATCAAGGTGCTCGACCTCACCCAGTTCGAGGCGGGGCCGTCGTGCACCGAGGCGCTGGCCTGGCTCGGCGCCGACGTCGTCAAGGTCGAGGAGCCCAATCGCGGCGAGCCCGGGCGCTGGGGCTCCAGCGATCGCCCCGACGCCGATTCGACCTATTTCATCTACTACAACCTCAACAAGCGCAGCGTGACCTGCAACCTCAAGAGCGAGGAGGGCAAGGCGCTGCTGCGGCGGATGATCGAGCAGGCCGACGTCGTGATGGAGAACATGGCGCCCGGCACCTTCGCCCGCCTCGGCTTCGACTGGCCGCGCCTGCACGCGCTCAATCCGCGGCTGATCTTCGCCCAGGTCAAGGGCTTCGCGCCGGAGAGCCCGCACGCCAACTACCTGTCGTTCGACATGATCGCCCAGGCGATGGGCGGCACGATGGGCGTCAATGGCCATCCCGACCAGCCGCCGGTCCGGCCGGGCCCGACCATCGGCGACACCGGCACCGGGATGCTGGCCGCCATGGGCATCGTCACCGCGCTCTACCAGCGCATGACGACCGGCCGCGGCCAGCACATCCAGATCGCCATGCGCGATGCGATGCTGAACTACTGCCGCACGCCGATGAGCCGCCAGGCCGGCATGACCGAGCAACTGCCTCGCAGCGGGAACACGATATCCGGGACGGCACCGGGCGGCCTCTACAAGTGCGCCCCCGGAGGCATCGACGACTGGTGCTACATCTACGCCTCGCGCGGCAACGAGGACCATTGGCGCCGCCTGGCGAAGGCGATCGGCCGCGACGACCTGATCGGCGATCCGCGCATGAAGGATCCGGTCACGCGCGGCCAGCACCGTGACATCATCGATGCGGCCCTCAATGAGTGGACATCCAAGCGCACCAAGCAGGAGGTGACCGAGATCATCGCCGGCGCTGGCGTTCCCTGCGGCGCCGTGATGACCACGCTCGAGCTGCTGCACGACCCCGACCTGCACGCGCGCGGCATGATGCAGACCATCGAGCATCCGGTGCGCGGGCCGGTCACCGTGCCGGGCTGGCCGCTCCGGATGTCGGACACCAAGGTCGCGCTGAAATGCGCGCCGGTCCTCGGTGCCGATTGCGAGGCGATCTACGGCCAATGGCTCGGCTGCACGGCCGACGAGGTCAAGGAGATGAAGCAGGCGAAGGTGATCTGAGGATCGTGTACGCGGCGACAGCGGGAGCCGTCGCTGGCTTTTCTGACCGCAGCAATGCTGGGAGTGGGCCCGTCTCCATTCCTCACTCCGTAGTCGGGAGATTCGCATATCGACAAAGATCCCGTCATCCCGAGCGGAGCCGCCCAACGGGCGGCGCAGTCGAGGGACCTTTCTTGCCGGTGCTGCAACAAGAAAGGTCCCTCCACTACACCTCGCTGCGCTCGGCTCCGGTCGGGATGACGGGATTTTTACCATATGCGATTGCCCTGAGCGCCACTGGGGGAGGAGCGTATCCATGTGCACGCGATGAAATGGCGGTACGCGGCCAAATGGCTGGCGATCGGCGCCATCTTCGGGGTCGTGCTCGTGACGGCCTGGGTGTCGCTCGATTTCCTGTTCGGCGTCTCGACGGTGGTGACCGGCAGGGCCATCCTTCTGATCGGCATGACGACGATGACCGGCCTGATCGTCGGCGCCGCCCAGATCGTCTGGCGCAGGTTCTGGAGCGGTCGATGGTGAGCTCGGAGTAGGGCCTGGTTCCCTGGCATTGCCCGGCCGCGGCTAGGCGGAGGCTTAATGGCATGCCAGCTCTTACCTTCCGTTTACGTAAAGGGGGCATTGACGTTTACGTAAACGTTAACTAAGACGTCGCCATGTCTGGCGCCGCCCCGCCGGCCGCCGAAGCGGCCGATGCCCATGCTCCGCGCGACACCCAGCGCACCTACACTATTGCCGAGCTGTCGCGCGAGTTCGGGGTCACGCCGCGCACCATCCGCTTCTACGAGGACGAGGGGCTGATCAAGCCGCGCCGGCAGGGGCTGATGCGCCTCTACAATACGCACGACCGCACGCGTCTCGGCTGGATCCTGCGCGGCAAGCGGCTCGGCTTCGCGCTGGCCGAGATCCGCCAGCTGCTCGATCTCTACTACATCGATCGCACGGGCATCCAGCAGATGCGCGAGCTGCTGCGGCGCAGCCGCACGCATATCGCCGAGCTGGAGCGCAAGCGGCGCGACCTCGATGCGCAGATCGACGAGTTCAAGGACGTCGAGCTGCACGTCGGCAAGGCGCTGCGCCAGCGCGGCATCGATCCCGACGTCGACTAGGGCGGCTTCTCGATCGGCAGGTCACGCACCGGAGATAGTTGTTGCAACAGGCCCATGCGGTTCGGCTGTAATCGACCGACCGGATCGGGCTCCAGGAGGAAACAATGGCCGTCTACAAGGCACCGCTGAAAGACATCAACTTCGTGCTCAACGAGGTGCTCGACGTCTCGAGCCTCGCGAAGCTGCCGGGCTATCAGGACGCCACGCCCGACACCATCCAGGCGATCCTCGAGGAGGCGGCCAAGCTCTGCGAGAACGTGCTGTTCCCGCTCAACCGCAGCGGCGACGAGGAAGGCTGCACCTACGAGAATGGCGTGGTGCGCACGCCCAAGGGCTTCAAGCACGCCTACGACATGTTCCGCGACGGCGGCTGGACGGCGGTGACCTGCGATCCCGAGTACGGCGGCCAGGGTCTGCCGGCGACCGTGGGCTTTGCCCTGCAGGAAATGTTCACCGCCTCCAACCAGGCCTTCGCCATGTATCCCGGCCTCAGCCACGGCGCCTACGAGGCGCTGTCGCGGCACGGCTCGGACGCGCTGAAGAAGGCCTACCTTCCCAAGCTCACCGACGGCACATGGACCGGCACGATGTGCCTGACCGAGCCCCATTGCGGCACCGACCTGGGCATGCTGCGCACCAAGGCCGAGCTGCAGGCCGACGGCAGCTACTCGATCACCGGCACCAAGATATTCATCTCCGCCGGCGAGCATGATCTCTCCGAGAACATCCTCCACCTGGTGCTGGCGCGCCTGCCCGATGCGCCGGGCGGCACCAAGGGGATCTCGCTGTTCCTGGTGCCGAAGTTCCTGCCCAAGGCGGATGGAACGGTGGGCGAGCGCAACGGCATCCGCTGCGGCGCCATCGAGCACAAGATGGGCATCAAGGCCAACGCCACCTGCGTCATGAATCTCGACGGCGCCAAGGGCTGGCTGGTCGGCGAGCTCAACAGGGGCATGCCGGCGATGTTCGTGATGATGAATGCCGCCCGCCTCGGCGTCGGCATGCAAGGCCTCGGCATCGCCGAGACGTCGTACCAGAGCGCCGTTGCCTATGCCCGCGACCGCATCCAGGGCCGCTCGCTGACCGGCCCGAAGAATCCCAACGGGCCAGCCGATCCCATCATCGTCCATCCCGACGTGCGGCGCATGCTGATGATCCAGAGATCGTTCACCGAGGCTGCCCGCGCGCTGTCGCTGTGGGTCGGCATGCTGATCGACGAGGCGCACAGCCATCCCGACGCCGACAGGCGCAGCGCGGCCGACGACCTCGTGCAGATGCTGACGCCGATCATCAAGGCACACTTCACCGACATGGGCAGCGAATGCGCCAACCTCGCGGTCCAGACCTACGGCGGCCACGGCTTCATCCGCGAGAACGGCGTCGAGCAGCTCGTGCGCGACGCCCGCATCACCCAGCTCTACGAAGGCACCAACGGCATCCAGGCGCTCGACTTGATCGGCCGCAAGCTGCCGATGAAGGGCGGCCAGGCGGCGCAGCGCCTGCTCGGCGAGATGAGCGGCTTCGTGGCGGCGCACAAGGGCGACGACAAGATGAAGGAGTTCGTCGAGCCGCTCGAGAAGGCGCTGGGTCGCGTCCAGGACGCCGCGCTGTTCGTCATGCAGCACGCGATGAAGGACCACGACGAGGCCGGCGCCGCCGCGACCGACCTCTTGCGCCTGATGGCGCTCACCGCCATGGCCTTCATGTGGAACCGCATCGTCGTCGCTGCCCACAAGGGGCTGGCCACCGGCAACGACAACGCCTTCTACGAGGCCAAGCTCGCCACCGCGCGCTTCTACCTGGCGCGGGTGCTGCCGCAGACGACGTCGCTCAACCACCAGATCAAGGCGGGTGCGGCGACCCTGATGGCGCTGCCGGCCGAGGCCTTCTGACCGGTAAGGTGCGCGCACTTTTTCTCCTCCCCAGCGACGCTGGGGAGGTGCCCCGTCAGACGGGGCGGAGGCGCATAGGCGAAAATATGCAAAGGGACCTCACCCTGAGGAGCGGCCTGGAGGGCCGCGTCTCGAAGGGTCGGCCGCAGTGAAGGGCGCCGCGACACGACTTTTTCAACGATCTATGTGGCCCATCCTTCGAGACGCGCCAAAGCGCGGGGGATACCCCGCGCGACGCGGGCGCTCCTCAGGATGAGGTTTCCTTCCATTTTGACGCCTATGGGGCGGAGGGGTCATGAGCCACGGGTCTCGGGCTCATGACCCCGTCGCCGTAAGACCCTTCGGCTTCGCTCAGGGCGGGCGGCGACACCTCAGGCTTTTGGCCGCTCGCGGCCAAAACGCCGGCCACAGCGACACTGGGGAGGAGAATGATCGTCGCGCGACGAAGGTACGAGGCTCCAGGGGAGAGGCCGGTCTTTCGGCGCGCGACCTGCAGGCGCTGCAGGCCTTCGACAGGTGATGCGCGCACGGCGAATATTCGTAGCGTCGGGCCCATTCCGCTCGGCTGTTCCGGCCGAACTGAATGTGCTCTAGGGTGCCGCTCCCAAACGAGCTGATTGTCGAAGGAGTGTCATGTCCGCACCGCACGTTCTCGCCGAGGTCAGGGACGGCATCGGCTGGCTGACGCTCAACCGGCCGGAGTCGCTGAACGCGCTCTCGTTCGAGATGACCGACCTCCTGATCAAGCACACCGCCGAGTTCGAGAAGGACGCGCGCGTACGCTGCGTGGTCATTCGCGGCGCCGGCACGCACTTCATGGCGGGCGGCGACATCAAGGGCTTCCAAAAGTCGCTCACCGAGAACAAGGCGGCGCATCTCGCCGGCTTCGAGATGCGCGTGGTGAAGGCGCACCAGACGATCTACCAGATTCGCCGCATGGCAAAGCCGGTGCTGGCCTCGGTGCAGGGTGCGGCCGCCGGGTTCGGGCTGTCGCTGATCTTGAACTGCGACCTCGCCATCGCCTCGGACGATTCGTTCTTCACCCTGGCCTATCGCCACATCGGCCTGTCGGCCGACGGTGGCGCGACCTATTTCCTGCCGCGCGTCGTGGGCGAGCGCAAGGCGCTCGAGATCGCGCTGCTGGGCGATCGCTTCACCGCCCAGGAAGCCAAGGACAACGACATCCTGAACTGGATCGTGCCGCGCGAGAAGCTGGCGGCCGAGACCGAGGCGATGGCGCGCAGGCTCGCCGACGGGCCGACCTTTGCGCTCGGCGTCGCCAAGCGCCTGATCCGCAACGCGTTCGACAATTCCTGGGACGAGCATTCGCATCGCGAGGCCGAGGGGCTGGCGGCCTGCGCGGCGACGGAGGATCATGCCGAGGGACTCGCCGCCTTCCTGGAGAAGCGCAAGGCGTCGTTCAAAGGGAGGTAACGATGCAGGATCGCCATATCGGCGACGTGCGCGTCACGCGCATCGAGGAGCAGATGGGGCCGGGCTTCCCGGCCAAGGATTTCTTTCCCGAGTTCAATCCCGACGCCTTCCAGGCCGAGCAGCACTGGCTGGCACCGAGCTACTACCAGCCCGAGAGCGGCCGGCTGATGACCTCGATCCACTCGTGGCTGCTGCGCACCGGCAAGCACACGATCCTGGTCGACGCCTGCAGCGGCAACCACAAGCCGCGGCCCGGCATGCCGCGCTTCGACATGCTGGACACGAAGTATCTCGACCGCCTGCGCGAGGCGGGCGTCGAGCCCGAGGAGATCGACTTCGTGATGTGCACGCACCTGCACGTCGATCACGTCGGCTGGAACACGCGGCTGGAGAACGGCAAGTGGGTGCCGACCTTCCCCAACGCCCGGTACGTGATGTCGCGCACCGACCACGAGCATTGGGCGGCGCTGGCGAAGAAGCCCGATACCGAGACCTACCAGGTCAACGCCTACAACGATTCGGTGCTGCCCATCGTCGAGGCGAAGAAGGCCGAGTTCGTCACCGGCACGCACGGCATGTGCGACTGCCTGACCCTGGTTCCGGCGCCCGGCCATACGCCCGGCCAGATGCGTGTCGACCTCGACTCGCGCGGCAAGCGGGCGATCTTCGCCGGCGATGCCCTGCACAACCCGGTGCAGGTGCCGCTGTGGAAGTGGAACAGCCGCTTCTGCGAGGACCTCGACCTCGCCCGCAAGAGCCGCCACACGCTGCTCGCCGATTGCGTCGAGCAGGGCGCGCTGTTGATGCCCGCCCATTTCGCGCCGCCGCATGCCGCCTACGTCAAGGACAAGGGCGACCGCTTCGAGCTCGACTGGGACTGGGACAACGCCCGCGGGCGGTAGGTCAGCTTTCCTCCCCCGTAGTCGCAGGGCTTTCGATAGGGGCGCCCTTTTTCATTCTCCTCCCTAGCGAAGCTGGGGAGGTGCCCCCGTAATCGGGGGTGGAGGGGTCATCGGCCCCAGTCCTGCTGCTCATGACCCCTCCGTCGCCGTAAGACGGCGACACCTCCCCAGCAAAGCTGGAGAGGAGAATGAAAAGCGCGCGCCCGATTTCCGGGGGAGGCGTGAGGTCACCCGTGCGTCTCGACCAGGGTCTCGGCGTTCCTGACGCCGAGCAGCACGGTCGAGGGATCGTCGGTCACCGGCGCCAGGAGCTGGGTGGCGGCGGCGATGTCGGCGGCGCCGGCCCATTGCATCTCGTGCTCTTCCTGCTCGGAGACGAACGCGAGGCTGACGGCGACCTTGCCCATGAGAGTGGTGATGTCCTTGCCGGCGGCGGAGTCCTGGGTTCCGCCCACGATGTTGACCAGCACCGAGCCGACGAACTGGCCGGCCGCCAGGGTCTGCTTGATCTGCCCCGTCCAGTAGGCGAGGCCCGCGGCATCGGGGCCGCGGTTGAACAGGTTATCGTAGACGGTGTCGAGGAAGTCCCCGATCTGCGCGTCGCTTGCATTGAGCGGATCGACGAGGAAGGGATAGAGGTCCTGCGCCTCGGCGCCGATGCCGAACGAGCTGGCGATGTTGGCAAACAGCGTCGCCGGCCCCTGGACCGGCAGCCCGACCTGGAACTCGTTGACCCAGAAGTCGAAGCCCAGCCTGTCGGCGCCGCGGCCGAAGAAGGCGACGTAGGTCGCCGCGATCTGCTCCTCGGCCGACAGCGCCAGCAGGTCGAGCGTGGTGGTGGCGCCGACGGTGACCGGCACGACATGAATGGTGGCCAGGGCGTCCTGGAACCCGGCGCCGTTGCTTGCCCGATAGGTGAAGCTGTCGATGCCTTCGAACCCTGCAAACGGCGTGTAGGTGAAGCCGCCGTCGGCGGCAAGCTGCAGCGTGCCATGCGCCGGGTCGCTGATCTTCGAGGCGGAAAGCGGTGCGGCGCCCTCGTCGTTGAGCAGCATGCCGGTCGGCGCGGCGACCGTCAGCTTGCCCTGCAGCAGGACATAAGCGTCGTCGTGAGCGGCCGGCGCCATCACCACGGGCTCGTCGGCGCCGTGGATGGTGACCACGACGTTCTTCGCTGTCCCGTCGAGCGCATGCGCGGCAATGGTGTCGGTGAGCGATTGGCCGGCATCGAGGGCCTGGACGGCGGCATTGCCGTTGAACAGCGTGTAGGTCCAGCCGCCGTTCGCGGTCACCGCGAGACTGCCGTAGAGGCCGGCGATCGTGTCGGCCTGGAAGCTCGCCTGCCCGGCGTCGGCATCGGCGATGGTGAGCGCGCCGGTCGCCGTCAGCACGCCGTCCTCGCTCACCGTGCCGACGACGGTGCCGCCGATGACGGCGGTATCGTTGATCCCGGTCACCGTCACGGTCGCCGACTGGGGCGTGCTGCCGCCCTTGCCGTCGCTCACCTCGTAGCCGACGACGACCTTGATCTGCACTCCCGCGGCCAGGGACTGGAAGGCGGCGTTGGCGGTGTCGACCAGTAGCGTATTGCCGGACTGCGTCACGCCGGCGACCAGCCCAGTCAGGTTGACGGCCTGCAGCGGATCGCCGTCGAGATCGGACGCACCGGCCAGCAGATCGACGGTGGCGGTGCCGCTGTCCTCGGCTACCGAGGCCGTTACCGGACCGCCGATCGAGGGCGGCGTGTTGACGGGCTCGTTGCCGTCCGTGAAGCCATTGATCGTGATGACGACGTCGGCGGCGGTGTTGTCGAAGGCCTTCACCGGCGCGGTCTCGGTCAGGGTCTGGCCGGTCTTCAACGCCTGCACGGCGGCGTTGCTGTTGTCGAGCTCGTAGATCCAAAGCCCGGCATTCGCGTCGACCAGGCTGAAGGTGCCGTACTTCAGGGCCGTCGGAGCCTGGGCCTGAAAGCGCGCCTCGCTCGTTCCGTTGATCGTGTTGACGTCGATGTCGACGATCGAGAGGAAGCCATAGGTAGTGGCTTCGCCATCCTCGGTGACGGCCCCTGTCGTGGCACCCTCGACAATCGCCGCATCGTTGACCCCGGTCACCCAGATGGTCGCCTTCTGCGCCACCGAGCCGCCGCGACCGTCGACCACGTCGTAGGTAACCGCGAAGTTGCGGCTGCCGCCGCCGTTGTAGCTTTCGTAGGCGGCGTCGCTGCGATCGACATGCAGGGTGTTGCCGACCACGGTCATGCCCGCGCCCAGGCCGGCGACATTGGCGACGGCGAGCTTGTCGCCGTCGCCGTCGCTGGCGCCGGCCAGCAGGTCGACGATCGTGACGCCGCTGCCTTCGTTGCCGACATTGACCAGCGCGTTGCCCACCTTGGGCGAGGCGTCCGGCGCGGCGCCAGCCACCTGATCGAGGATCTGCTGGCGGTCGAACGTGATGCCGCCGGTGAACTCAATAATTTCCAGTCCGCGGGCACCTCCCAGGAAGTGATTGCTGACGCGGATCGTCTCGCTGCTGGCGATCACCCCTACGAGCAGGTCATCGCCCGCGCGAGTCAGCGCGACATCGGCTTGGGCGATGCCGATCAGGCGAAGTGTGTCGAGCTCGTTCTGGCCGACTTCGATGATGAAATCGTTGCCGTCGCCGGGCGCGAAGATGTAGGTATCGCCGCCGGCGTTGCCGATCAGCACATCCGTGCCGCCGCCGCCGCGGAAGAGATCGGCGCCCGCACCACCGATGACCGTGCTGCCTGTCGCATCGCCGTTGAAGTCGAGCTTGAAGCTCGAGGCCAGTCCGGACCCGTCGGTCGCCAGCTCGAAAACCTCGAAGCCGGAGAACTTCCAGCCGAGGAAGGGGTAGGTGCCGGTCTGGCTGGTGAGATCGAGAACGTTGTAGTCCGCGGCGGCGTTGAAGATCAGCCGGTCGATGCCGGCTCCGCCTTCGGCGACCTTGCCGTCGCCTTTGGCTGTAGCCACCGCGAGCTTCAGCGTATCGTCGCCGCCGCCCAGATCGACCGACAGGCTCCCCATTCGTACCTCGAGGTACTGTGCCTCGTCGTCACCCCTGAAGGTCAGCTCGCCAAGGGCGGTCGAGAAATCGTCGCCGACGACGAACCGCTCGATGCTCGTGAAGGTGCTGTCGCGGAACATTCCGGCGTTGTTCGCCTGGTTCACGAGATCGAGGACGTTGCCTTTGTCATTCTCGTACTGGAAGACCAGCGTGTCGGTGCCGGTGCCGCCGTCGATCTTGGCCCCAGACAGCTGCGGATGGAACGCAGCGAACGAGTGGAAGCCGATCACATCGTCGCCGCCCAGGGCGTTAATGATGTCGCCCGCGGTCTCGGTGAGAGAATCGCCGATGATGTTGGCCGCATCGCTGCCGGTGATGATGTCGGCGTCCGGAGTGCCGATGACATTCTCGACGCTGGTCAGCTGCAGCGCGCCGCCGTAGGGATTCTGACCGGTTCCGGCGCCCAGATCGACGACGAGCTGCTGGACTATAGGCGTCGGGAGGAAGAAGCCGAGCTCGGCCTTGAAGGATAGCGTATCGGATCCGTTGCCGCCGTCGTAGGTGAGGTCGCCGGCATGGAACTTGACGACGAGATCGTCGCCGCCTCCCATGTCTGCCGTGTCGTCGCCTGTTCCGGCCACGGCGCCATTGGCGACATTGGACCCGGTGATCGTCGTTGCACCGGCGCCGAGGCTGACAAGCATCTGATAGCGGTCCGCGGAGTTGTGGCAGCATCGACCGGATCGAAGCCCGTGATAGTGAGCACCATCTGTCCGGCGTGGTTGCGCAAGGACAGTGACGTCATCGTTCCGCCCGCAACGGCGGGGCCGCCGGCGCCGTCCTGGTAGGTGAAATTCTGGCCGCCGACCTCGAACCAGACGGTATTGGTGCCGGTCTTGGCCAAGTATTTCTCAAGTGCAACTTTTCCAATACTGAAGCCTGGATTTGCCTTTGTGTCGGCAGACTTTGCGACCACAGTTTCGCCGTCAACCACGCCTACGAAGGCGCCTCCGACGGCACCCTCTGCGAGGCCATCATCCCCAAAAACGTGACTGTTCGACATTCATGTCTCCTGGATGGTGGTTGGCCAGTGTGACTCTATTTTATTGTGTGCAGGGGTTGGTGGCGATGTTGCGGCGCGCCTTGGTCAGGGACGATATGAGATGGTCGCTGAAACCGAGCGCCAATGGCTGACCACAGCAAGACGCCAATACGCGGCCAGCGGACTACGGCACGAGCAGCCCTGAGACGGGCACTAGGCGGCGCGCGGCCGGATCGACTGCAGTTCCTTGGCTATCTTCCGGCGCTGTTCCAACAACTCGGAATCGGCCTGCAGGCCGAGGAAGAAGCCCTCGGACATGCCGAAGTAGCGGGCGAGCCGCAGATCTGTGTCGGCGGTGATGTCTCGCTTGCCGAGGACGATCTCGTTGATGCGGCGAGGCGGCACGCCCAGGGCACGTGCGAGGCCGTTCTGGGTGATCCCCATGGGCTCCATGAATTCTCCCGCCAGGATCTCGCCCGGACGGGGGTTGTGAAGCAGAGAGCGCCTGGCGGTGGTCGTCGACGAGTTCGACATCCTGCGATCCTCCGGCGGTCCAAGAAGCAACGTCATACGTCGCATCGCAAGGTTTCGTGTCGGCGTCGCGCGAGGTTTGCAGCAACCGGGGGGCGACGCTCCACAGTGCCACGGCATCCTGCGACGCCCGTATCGCTGATTGAAAGGTGATTTGCGTCGTGCCTTGCCAATTAGATGATTAGCATACTATCTTTTCATCATGGCATCGGCACCGGGTATCGATTTCGGCTTCCGCGTCGCCCGCATCGCGCGGCGCCTGCGTCAGGCGATCGACGCCGAGTTGCGGCTGCTCGGCCTTACCGAGGCGACGTGGCGGCCGCTCGTCTATGTGCGCCGGCTGGGCGATGGCGTGCGGCAGAAGGAGCTGGCGACAGCCTTGTCGATCGAGGGGCCGTCGCTCGTCCGCCTGCTCGACAATCTCGAGCGGCGCGGGCTGATCGAGCGGCGCGAGGACGAGAGCGACCGTCGCGCGCGCGGCATCCATCTCACGCCGTCCGGGCGGGAGCTGGCCAAGCGCGCCGCCAAGGTGGGGTACGAGATCCAGGCCCGGCTGCTGGGCAAGGTTCCGGCCGCCGAGCTCGAGGCCTGTCAGCGGGTCTTTGCCATCATCGACCGGGAGTTGGAGGAGCGGCACGAGATCGCCGCGCCCGCTGCCGACTGACGCTGAATCACCAAGTCACCAAGCCACCAAGAAGGAGGAAGCGATGAACCGGATCCAAGTGAACGAGCCCAATCGCTGGCGCCTCGAATCGCCGGGCGCCTCCGGCTGGCAGCGCAGCGCGCGGCCCGACGCGGCGAAGAAGTACTTCATGGTGTCGGCCGACGGCCATGCCAACGAGCCGGCCACGCTTTGGCTCGACCGTATCGAGGCCAAGTATCGCGAGCGCCTGCCGCGGGTGATCACCGACAAGGACGGCGTGCAGTGGCGGGTCAGCGAAGGCCATCGCCCCGACCGGCTGCGGCTGTCGACGCTCGAAGGCGAGGACATGGCGCGCAACAAGGCGGGCGCCGATCCGCTCGGCCGGCTCGCCGATCATGACCTCGACGGCATCGACGTCGAGCTGATCTTCCCCAACAAAGGCCTGGCGATGTGGGCGACGCCCGATCCCGAGTTCGCCATGGCGCAGTGCCGGGTGTGGAACGACTGGGCGTGGGAACAGTTCGGCACCCACCAGGATCGCATGATCCCGGCCGGCAGCATCGCCACCGCCGACCTCGAGGGCTCGATCGCCGAGGTGAAGCGGCTGGCCGGGCTCGGCTTCAAGTGCCTGACGCTGCCGTGCAAGCCGGTGTGGGGCGCCCACGACAGCGGCCACGTCAACTACAACCTGCCGCACTTCGATCCGCTGTGGGCGGTCATCCAGGACGCCAACCTGCCGATCACCTTCCATGTCTCGACCGGGCGCGACCCGCGCGCGGCGCGCGGCAACGGCGGCGCGGTGGTGAACTACGTCTCGCACTCGCTGTCGCCGACCATCGAGCCGGTCGCCAACCTCTGCGCCTCGGGCGTGCTCGAGCGCTTCCCCAAGCTGCGCTTCGCCACCATCGAGGCCGGCATCGGCTGGGTGCCTTGGCTGCTCGACGCCATGGACGAGGCCTACAAGAAGCACCATTTCTGGGTGCGGCCCAAGCTCAAGAACCTGCCCAGCGACTATTACCGCGCGCACGGCTTCTCGTCGTTCCAGGAGGACAAGGCTGGCCTCGATCTGGCCGAATCGCACGGGCTCGACGGCAACTTCATGTGGGCCAACGACTACCCGCACCACGAAGGCACCTGGCCGCATTCGGCCGAGGCGATCGAGCGCACCATGGGCCAGCTCTCCGACGGGGCGCGCGCCAAGGTGCTGGGTCTCAATTGCGCGCGCTTCCTCGGCATCGAGGTTCCGGCGCGCTACCGCGCCAACTGACGGAGACCCCATGAGCAAGCGTACGCTTCGCGGCAAGGCGGCGATCTCCGGCGTCGGCGAGACGCCGTACTACAAGCACGGCATGGCGCCGGTGTCGGAGTTCAAGCTCGCCCTGCAGGCCATCCTGGCGGCCTGTGAGGATGCGGGCATCGACCCGCGCCGCATCGACGGCTTCGCCTCCTACTCGAACGACCGCAACGAGCCGTCGCGGCTCGCCGCGGCGCTCGGCATCCCGGCGATGCGCTTCTCCAACATGAACTGGGGCGGCGGCGGCGGCGGCGGATCGGCGGCGGTCGGCAACGCGGCGGCCGCGGTGGCGTGCGGCATGGCCGATTGCGTCGTCGTGTTCCGCGCCCTGGCGCAAGGCCAGTTCCAGCGCTTCGGCGCGGCGCCGCCGGGCGGAGTCGCGGTCGGCGAGGCCGCCCTCAATGCGCCCTACGGCGTGATGTCGCCGGCCCAGCGCTACGCCATGCGCGCCATGCGCTTCCTGCACGAGAACCGGATCGGGCCGTCGGCCCAGCGCGCGATCGCGCTCGCCTCGTACCATCACGCGCAGAGCAATCCGCGGGCGGTGATGAATGGCCGGCCGCTCACCGCCGAATCCTACGATGCGTCGCGCTGGATCGTCGAGCCGTGGCGGCTGTTCGATTGCTGTCAGGAGAACGACGGTGCAGCGGCGCTGATCATCGTGCCGGCCGAGACGGCGCGCGATCACCGCCACAAGCCGGCCTACCTGCTGGGCTCTGCGCAGGGCTCGGAGTACCGCAACGGCGCGCGCGGCCACAACGCGCCGCTCTATGCCACCTCGAGCTTCACCACCGTGGCGCCGCAGCTCTACGACATGGCGGGCGTCAAGCCGGCCGACGTCGACGTCGTGCAGAGCTATGAGAATTTCACCGGCGGCGTGCTGATGAGCCTGGTCGAGCACGGCTTCTTCACCGCCGAGCAGGCCAACGACTTCCTGACGCCGGAGAACCTGATGGCGCCGACCGGCAAGCTGCCGCTCAACACCTCGGGCGGCAATCTCGCCGAGTGCTACATGCACGGCCTCGAGCTGCAGATCGAGGCGGTGCGCCAGCTGCGCGGCCAGTCGACCGCGCAGGTGCCGGATCCGGAGGTGTCGATGGTGATCTCCGGCCCGATGGTGACGCCGGTCTCGAGCATGATCCTGGGCACGGAGGCCGTGCTGTGAGCTACCTGCCGAGCGGACTGCCGATTCCCGTTCCCGAGAACGACGGGCTGGACAAGCCCTACTGGGACGCCACCCGCAAGGGCGAGCTCATGGTGCAGCGCTGCAAGGCGTGCGGCACGTTCCAGTGGGGCCCCGAATGGATCTGCCACAAGTGCCTGTCGTTCGACATGGGCTGGCACAAGGTGTCGGGCAAGGGCCGCATCTACAGCTGGGAGCGGCCCTGGCATCCGGTGCATCCGGCGCTGAAGGGCCACGGCCCCTACGTCGTCGTGCTGGTCGAGCTGCCGGATGCAGGCAACGTGCGCATGCTGGGCAACCTGCTGGGCGATCCCCACCAGGAGGTCAAGATCGGCGCCGCGGTCGAGGCGGTGTTCGAGCCGCACGACGACGCCAAGCCGCCGTTCACGCTGGTGCAGTGGAAGGTGACGTAGAGCAGGTGGCTGCGGAGGTGCCCTCTCGGTTCCGCCCCAGCTCATTCTCTTCCGGACCGCGAGCGGGACCCTTCGACAAGCTCAGGGCAGGCTGCTCGCGGTCCGGAAGAACATGATCCATGACCCCGTCGCCGCAAAACGGCGACACTTCCCCAACTGAGATGGGGAAGAGATCACGGAGCTACTGCACCGTGATCCTCGCGCTCTCGACCACGTCCTTCCATTTGGGGATCTCGGCGGCGATCATGGCAGCGAATTCCTGCGGCGTGCTCGCCGTGGCGATGCAGCCGTAGCCCATGAACTTCTTCTGAATCTCGGGATCGGCCAGGACCTGGCGGATCGCCGCGTTCAGCTTGTCGATCACGGGGGCGGGCGTCCCGGCGGGGGCCAGGATGCCGAACCAGACATTGACCTCGAAGCCGGGCAGGGAGTCGCCAATGGTCGGCGCGCCCGGCATCAGCGGCGAGGGCTTGGCCGTGGATACGCCGAGCAGCTTGAGTTTGCCGGCCCGCACGGCCGCGTCCTGGGTGTCGGACGAGGAGGTCAGCAGCATCTTCACCTCGCCGTTCATCGCCGCCATGGTCGACGGCGCTTGACCCTTGTAGGGCACGTGGACCAGCTTGATGCCGGCCTGCTTGCCGAACAGCTCCGACGCGAGATGACCGAACGAGCCGGCGCCCGCGGTGCCGTACTCGAGGCCATTGGGTTGCGCCCTGGCATAGGCGATCAGCTCCTGGACCGTGCTGGCCGGCACCGAGGGATGCACGACCAGGGTCATCGGTGCGATCGACACCAGCGACACCGGCGCGAAGTTCCTGACCGGATCGTAGCCGACATCCTTCTGGATCAGCGGGACGATGGCAGCCGGCCCGTTGTTGCCGAACACCAGCGTGTATCCGTCGGGCGCAGCCTGCGCGACCTGGGCGGTGCCGATGGCGCCTGCGGCACCGGCCTTGTTGTCGACGATCACCGGCTGGCCCAGTGACTTCGACAGCGGTTCCTGGAGCGTTCGCGCCATGATGTCGGTGGTGCCGCCGGGGGCGTAGGGCACGACCAGGCGGATCGGCTTGTCGGGAAACTGCGCCAGCGCCGCCCCCGGCAGCAGGCCGAGCGACAGGCCGAGGGCGGCGAGGGTTGTGCGTCTCGTGAACATTGTTTCCTCTCGATGTGGTCTTGTCTTACGGCTGTCGCCGTCTCTTGCGCTCCTCCCCAGCTTTGCTGGGGAGGTGTCGCCGTCATACGGTGACGGAGGGGTCGTGGGCCCGAGACTCGTGGCTCATGACCCCTCCGTCCGCGATGACGCGGACACCTCCCCAGCGAAGCTGGGGAGGAGAACCGAAAAGTTGGCGCCAACGGAGTGGCGCGCGCCCAGCAGTGAGACATCGTCATCCCGGCGGCCGGGTCGCGCGCTCGCGGTAGCGCTCGCGCAGGCTCTCGAGATGATCCGTCATTGCCGTCACGGCGGCGTCGGCGTCGCGCCGGTGGAGCGCCTCGAGCAGGCGGCGGCGCGAGCGGATGGTGAGGTCGGTGCGCTCGCCGCCGGCAGCGTGGGCGAAGTCGCGCATCAGCTCCATCAGCGCGCCCATCAGCATCGCCATCACCGCGTTGCGCGTGGTTCGCGCCAGGAGGTTGTGGAACTCGATGTGCACGTCGATCTTGTCGTCGTAGCGGCCGGCCGCGAGCAGGCGCTCGGCTTCGTCGACGTTGGCGGTGAGCCCGGCAAGCTCCTGCTCGGTGGCGCGTGTGCAGGCAATGCGCACCACGGTCGAGGCGAGCCACAGCCTGGCTTCGGTGAGCTCGTCGAGCGAGACGCTGCCGAGCTGATAGAGGTTACGGAAGCTGTCGCCGATCAGGTTGGGATCGCCCTGGCCGATGAAGGCGCCGCCGCGCGCGCCGGCCTGCAGCGCGACCAGCCCGGTGCGCTCGAGGTTGCGCAGCGCCTCGCGCACCGCGCCGCGGCTGACGCCGAAGCTCTCGGCGAGCTCGCGCTCGGGCGGCAGCTTGTCGCCCGAGCGCAGCTCACCCGAGGCGATGCGGCCCTGGATTTGCGCCGACACCTGGTCGGACAGGCGGTGGCGCCGGATCGGGTCGAAGCCGGAGCTCACGGCACGGCGCCGCCGGCGGAGAGGGTGGCGAGGGCGTTGGCGCCGATGCGGTCGCGATAGGCCGCCTCGCCGCCAGCCTGCCGCGCATGGTCGGCCAGGTAGGCATCGAACGAGGCCTGGTCGCGGCTCGCCGCGACATAGGCGGCCAGATGCGCCTCGTCCTGGGCGTAGAGGCCCGGGCTGCAGCCGGGATGGGCGCCGAACGGCGTCACCACGACGGCATGCACGAAGGCCGAGGGGATCTTGGTCAGCCGTGCGTTGTGGCGCACGGTGCTCGCCGGCACGAGGCGATCGACCGAGCAGATCACGTGCTTCGCCGCCTGCGCCATCAGCAGGTCGAAGTAGCCCGAGCCGAAATACTGCACGTTGCCTTCCTCGTCGGCCTGCTGGCCGTGCAGCAGCACGATGTCGGGCTTGATCGCGGGCACCTCGAGAAGCGGCCGGCCGCCCTCCTGGATGCGCGCCTTGCGGTAGCCTTGCGGGTTGACTGTGGGCAGGTCGGTGCCGAGGTCGGGGATCAGCCCGTAGGGCAGGTCGCAGGCGCCCGCGCGCAGGCCGCCGGCGATGCCCGGCCCGTCCATCTCCAGCACCCCGAGCGTGCCCGACTGGGCGGCGCGGCGGAAGTTGGGGGCGAGGCCGAGATGCTCGAAGCTGATGAAGACACATGCCGTCTCGCGCACGCAGCCGGCGCCGATCAGCATGTCGGGGGCCACGCTGCCGGGCGCCGGCACCAGCCTGAGGTCGCGCGCGCCGCGGCGCACCAGGCCGCGGATCAAGGCCATCGGCTGGCCGTGGAAGATCCAGCCGCCGATGCCCACCGTCATGCCGTCCTCGACGGCCGACAGGGCGGTGTCGAGATCGACGATCTTGCTTTGTTTCGTCGTGGCCATGGCGTCAGCCCCGCAGCATGTGACGGGCGATCACCAGGCGCTGGATCTGGTTGGTGCCCTCGAAGATCTGGTTGATCTTGGCGTCGCGCATGTAGCGCTCGACCGGGAAGTCGCGCATGTAGCCGGCGCCTCCGAAGATCTGCACCGCGTCGGTAGTGACCTTCATTGCGGTATCGCTGGCGAAGCATTTCACCATCGACGCCTTGGCCGAGAAGCCGTCCCACTCCTCGCGGTCGGCCATGCGGGCGCAGTCGTAGAGCATGCAGCGTGCCGCCTCGGTCTGCATCTGCATGTCGGCCAGCATGAACTGGATGCCCTGGAACTCGGCGATCGGCCGGCCGAACTGGTTGCGCTGGCGGGCGTAGGCGGTCGCCTGGTCGATCGCGCCCTGCGCCAGCCCGCACGAGATCGCGCCGATGGTCGGCCGATTGAGATCGAGGATCCGCATGCAGGTCCTGAAGGCCTGGCCTTCGGGACCGATCATGTTCTCGGCCGGCACCCGCAGATCGTCGAAGAAGATCGGCACGTTCGGCACGCCGCGGATGCCCATCTTGCGGTCCTGCTTGCCGTAGGAGAATCCCCTGGTCCTGGTGTCGACGATGAAGGCGGAGATGCCGTTGGCGCCTTTGCCCTCGCTGGTGCGAGCGAACACCAGGATGAAATGCGCCACCGAGCCGAAGGTGATGTAGATCTTGCCGCCGTTCAGCACCCAGCTGTCGCCGTCCTTGACCGCGCGCGTCTTCATCGACGAGACGTCCGAGCCGGTGCCCGGCTCGGTGATGGCGACGGCGGTAAGCGTGCGGCCCTTGGCCGACAGGCCGAGATAGTGGCGCTTCTGCTCCTCGCTGCCGAAGTTCAGGATCGGCAGGATGAGGCCGAACGAGTTGTTGGCGGCGAGCAGGGCGGCCGACTCGGAGACCTTGGCGATCTCCTCCTTGACCAGACAGACCGAGGTGAGGTCGCCGCCCGGTCCGCCGTATTCCTGCGGCACCCAGAGTTGCAGCAGCCCCATGTCGCCGAAGATCTCGACCAGCTCGTCGGGAAAGCGGTTGTTCTCGTCGATCTCCGAGGCGATCGGGGCGACGTGCTTTTCCACCATCTTGCGCACCTGGTCGCGCAGCAGCAGGTGATGCTCCTCGAAATGGTAGTTGTTCATCGCACAGCCTTTCGCTCGGCCCTGGGCCAGGGGAACTTGGCCGCCAGCACGCCGGTCGTGTCGACGGCACGGCGCAGCATGAACAGCTCTTCGGTATCGGGCGGCGTGGTGCGTGGGATCGTGTCGGGCACCAGGAGGTCGAAGCCGGTGTTGTCGCGCACCTCCTCGAGCGTCACGCCGTCGTGCAGGGAGCGGATGCGCATCGCCTTGCTGGCCGGCTCGAAGTCGAACACGCCGAGCGGCGTGACGGCGAGACGGGGCCCGCCCTCGGGCAGGCCGAAATCGGTGCGCGAGCTGCCGCCCTCGAGATGGCCGGCGCCGCACACGAAGTCGACCCTGGGCACGAAGGCGCCGCGGTCGTGGCGCGTCATCATGATGTAGAAGCGTCGCGACAGGCCGCACAGCGCGCTGATGCCGACGGTACCGGGCCCGCGCAGTCGCGGCCGGGCGTGCTCGCCGACGCAGACCGTGTTGATGTTGCCGAACCGGTCGGTCTGCAGGGCGCCCAGGATGGCGAAGTCGAAGAAGTGCACCTTCCAGTCGATGAAGTCGATCATCTGCGGCAGGTCCATGACCGCCTGGGCGACGGCGATATTCTCGGCATCGGCGGCCGGACGGACCACGCCTTCGGTGGGGTTGGTCATGCCGCCCGGCCCCGAGACCCACCACAGATGCGGCGCATGGCGCTGGCGGGCGAGGTTGCAGGCCGCGACCTGGATGTCCGAGTTGGTGCCGACGATGGCCTTCTCGCCATCCGCCATGTCGCGGGCCAGGAGGACGGCCAGCATCTCGCCCAGCGCGAATCCGGCAGTCGAGGCAGGCATGTCTGTCCCTCCCAGTTGATTTATTATCTGACCATTTAATGGTCCGACCAATCAGACGTCAAGATGACTCGTATACTCCGGACCGCAGGCGATCATGCTCTTCCGGGACGCGCGGTCCGGAAGAGCATGACCATGACCCATGAATCATGGGAAGGCGGGGCGCCTTCGGCTCAAAAAAGAGCGTCTCAACGTCCCTTCCAGTTGGGCTTGCGCTTCTCGGCGAAGGCCTTCGGACCTTCGATCGTGTCCTCGCTGCGCGTCATGGCGACGAAGGCCGGATAGTGCAGATTGTGGGCCGCCACCTCGAGGGCGGGGACATCGAGCGAGCGCATGACAACCTGCTTGGTGGCCCGCACCGACATCGGCGAGCAGGCGAGGATCTCGTCGGCCCAGCGCCGCGCTTCCTTCATGAGGTCGGCCTGGGGCACCACGGCGGTGACGAAGCCCAACTCGTAGCCTTCCTTGGCCGGCACGTGACGGCCCGTGAGCATCATGCCCATCGCCTTCTTGAGGGGGATCATGCGCGACAGGCGCTGCATTCCGCCGGCACCGGCGGCCAGGCCGACCCGTGGCTCAGGCAGCGCAAACCGGGCATTGTCGGAGGCGACGATGATGTCGCAGGCGAGGGCGATCTCGAAACCGCCACCCATGGCCACGCCGTTCACCGCGGCGATGACTGGCTTGTCGAGATCATGGCGATTGGTCAGACCACCGAAGCCCTTGGCCGGATGCACCGGACGCTTGCCCGTCCTGGCCTGCAGCTCGGCATGATATTTGAGGTCGTTGCCAGCGCAGAAAGCCTCGTTGCCGGCGCCGGTGATGATGGCCACCCAGAGGTCGGGATTCGCATGGAACTCGTCGAAGGCGGCGACCAGCTCCTCGTTTGCCATGGGATGGCACGCATTGCGGACCTCCGGGCGGTTGATGGTGACGATCATCAGTCGGCCGTCGATCTCGACCTTGCTGTACTGGCCCATGGCGCATCCCCTCGTGGTTCCGTTGATGTCGATTTAGCCCAACTGGGCAGCGGACAAAACGGTCGTCGGCGGGATCGGCAGTGCCTGCGAAACAGCCCCCGCGGGCGTGCCGGGCTTGGGCCAGAGGCACCACATATGGTGTATCGATCCAGCCCGAAAGCTTGTCCGGCATTTCACACAGAATGCGTACTGTTGCCGATGGGTCACACATCTTCACCGAGTTGCCATGCGACGGCCCGATTTGTTGAAGTGTACAAAGGGTGGTGTGTATATAGCCTTCAGTGTTGGCGAAGCTTAGCGCCGCCGACGCTCGTAAGTTCAGTTATTCGAGGGGATCTACCCATGAAGAAGGCTTTGGTGGCCGCCGCCGCATTGATGGTTCTGCCGGTCGCGGCCCAAGCGCAGTCTCCGGCGCCGGGTGTCTATATCGGTGCGGAAGGCGG
This sequence comes from Reyranella sp., assembly GCA_022844015.1. Taxonomy (GTDB): domain Bacteria; phylum Pseudomonadota; class Alphaproteobacteria; order Reyranellales; family Reyranellaceae; genus Reyranella. The sequence continues at coordinate 31,233 of JALHMO010000027.1, forward strand.
CCTGAACTGGCTGCTGAACTTCTCCGCCAACACCAATCTCGCGCCGAACTTCGGCTCGGTGAGCGTGACCCCGCAGACGGGCTGGGCGGTCGGCGGCGTGATCGGCTACGACTTCGTCGGCCCGCGCGTCGAGATCGAGGGCGTGTATCGCCAGAACCAAGTGAACATCGGCGTGCCGCGGACGGCGATCAACAACCAGGTCGGCCAGCTCGGCATCATGGCGAACCTGCTGTACGACTTCATGCCCGCCTCGGTGATCACGCCGTACATCGGCGCCGGCGCCGGCATCGGCTTCGTCGACAGCAACTCGTCGCTGGGCAGCACGGTGTTCGCCTACCAGGGCATCATCGGCCTGGGCTGGAACGTCGACACCAATTTCCGCGTCAACCTGGACGGCCGCTACTATGGCACGTCGAACCCGACGGTGAACGGCGCCAGCTGGACCAACAACAACTTCAGCGTGATGCTGGGCCTTCAGCTGAAGTTCGGCCCGCCGGCTCCGCCGCCGCCGCCGCCGCCGGCAGCTGCCGTTGCGCCGCCGTCGTTCATGGTGTTCTTCGACTGGGATCGCTCGAACCTGTCGGCGCAGGCCCTGAACACGATCAAGCAGGCTGCTGCGGCCTTCAAGTCGAAGGGCAACGCGCGGATCACGGCGACCGGCCACACCGACACGTCGGGCCCGGAGGCTTACAACATGGCGCTGTCGCTGCGCCGCGCCAATGCGGTCAAGGACGCGCTGGTGCGTGACGGCGTGCCGGCGACGGCGATCACGGTGATCGGCCGCGGCGAGCAGGGCCTGCTGGTGCAGACCGGCGACGGCGTGCGCGAGCCGCAGAACCGCCGCGTCGAGATCGTCATCCAGTAAGACTGCCCCTGCGTTGGGCAATGGGACGGCCGGGCTCAGCCCGGCCGTTTCCGTTTGTCCCACAGGTATTTCTTTGCAGTCAGCCGCCGCTTTTCGGGTTGGCGGGCCCGGAAGCCCCCTCTATATCCGGGCGAGGAGAAAACTCATGTCGCAAGTGCTCATGCCCAAGGCGACCGCCGTCTGGCTGGTCGAAAACACGACCCTGACGTTCGATCAGATATCGACCTTCACCGGTCTGCATCCGCTCGAGGTCCAGGCGATCGCCGACGGGGAAGTGGCCGGCGGCATGACCGGCCTCGATCCGACTACGAACGGCCAGCTCACCAAAGAAGAGATAAAGCGCGGCGAGGGCGATTCGACGGTGCGCCTGCGGCTCAGCCCACGCGATATCCCGCCACCGATCGCGCGTTCGAAGGGGCCACGCTACACGCCGGTCGCCAAGCGCCAGGACAGGCCCGATGCGATTGCCTGGCTGCTCAAGGTGCATCCGGAACTGCTGGACGTCCAGGTTGCCAAGCTGGTCGGCTCGACCAAGAGCACCGTCCAGTCGGTCCGGGACCGTACGCACTGGAACATGCAGAATGTCCGGGCGCGCGACCCGGTGACGCTCGGGCTGTGCACCCTGCGCGATCTGAACGAAGCTGTCGACGCCTCGCGCCGGCGCGCCGCGCGCGATGACGCTGCCCGGAAGAAGGGCGCGGCGATGGCGACGGTCGAGGCTGAACCCGAAACCGAGACGGCCGATCAGGTGGTCGACCCGGCCGAGGCCGATCAGCCCGAGCCGGAAGACATCCGCAACGATTGAAATTGTGACGGTAGCGTCAACGGGACGCTCGCCACGAGCCGCAAACATCGGCAAAGTGTATCGGGGATGAAGGCGCCACAAGTGCGCCGTTTCCGGCAGGAAGAGGAGGAAACCAGAGAATGATGCACCTGAAGGGTGCGACTGCGGCCGTGGCGGCGCTGTCGCTCATGTTGACCGGAGGGGCGATCGCCCAGGACAAGGCCACGGAGCTGCGTTACACCACAGGCGCTCCGGAACGGACGCCGTGGGTCACGCCCCAGCTGCGTCGCTTCGAGCAGGACGTCGCCGAGGAGAGCGGCGGCAAGCTCAAGATCTCGTCTTTCGTCAACGCCCAGCTTGGCAATGAGCAAGACACGGTACAGCAGGTCGCGCGTGGCCGCATCGACATGGGCGGATTCTCCAACGGCGCCGTGGCCCTGATAGCGCCGGAGCTCGCCCTGCTTGGCCTGCCGTTCTTCTTCAAGAACGTCGCCGAGCAGGATTGCACGGTCGACGCCATGACCAAGACGGTGTCCGACCTGCTGGCCAAGAAGGGCATCAAGTTCCTCGGCTGGACCGAGGTCGGTACCGCCGACATCGTCGGCAAGAAGCCTTATCTGGTGCCGGCCGACGTCAAAGGCCTCAAGGCGGCTTCGGCGTCCAACAAGGTGTCGGCGGTCATGTGGTCGACGCTGGGCGCCAACCCAACGCCGATCGGCATCACCGAGATTGCCTCGGCGTTCCAGACCGGCCTGACCGACGTCAACTCGACCGTGATCACCTTCTACCTGCCGTCGGGTCTGGCCAAGGTGGCACCGGTTCTGTCGCGCGTCGAGCTCGCCGACGCGCCGGGCATCATCCTCATGAACAAGGCGGTCTACGACAAGCTGCCTGCCGCCGAGAAGGCGGCTCTCGACAAGGCCCTCTCGCGGCGCAGCGCCACCCAGTTGCGCCAGGAAATCCGCGGCTTCGAGGCGACGCTGCGCGACATGCACGTCAAGGCCGGCGGCACGATTGTCACGCCGACGCCGGAGCAGCGCGAGCTGTGGCGCAAGGCGCTGGAGCCAGCCTGGCCCAAGATGGTCCAGGAAGTCGGCGGCGAGGCCCCGAGCTTCTACAAGCAGATGGAAGCCGCCCGCGCGTCCTGCGAGAAGAAGGCCTAAGCACCCCAGATGACCGGCGCGTCCGACGCGTCCGCGCCACCCGGCGCGGCGCGGGTGCTCGCGGCGTGGCACCGGGTCGAGTGCTGGATCGCCGTCGCCTGCTTCTCTTTCATTGCCATCATCCTGGTGCTCGACGTGCTGGGCAGGGAGCTCGTCGGTCCCCTGTTCAACTTTCTGGGGATCGATGCCGGCCCGACCGGCATATTCGCCTCCCAGCGCTTCTCGATCTATGCCCTCGTGGTCGGCGCCTTCGCCGGCATCGGCATCGCCACGGCGACCGGCAGTCACCTGGTTCCCCGGGTCGGCTTCGGTTGGGCGCCCAAGGCCTGGGGGCCTTGGATGGACCGCCTCGCCGACGTCGTCACCGGCTGCTTCCTGCTTGCCGTCACCTACTATGGCGTCCTGTTCGTGAACTCCAGCTTCGCTGCCGACCTGCGGGCGCCGGTGCTGAACTGGGCGGTGTGGCCGTTTCAGATCGCCATTCCCGCCGGTTTCCTGTCGGCGGCCAGCCGCTACTTCATTTACGCGATCTGGCCGTCGTTGCGTCCCCGTCCGCCGGAATTCCAGGAATGACCTCGGTCGCGCTCGTCGGCCTCATCGCGCTGCTTCTGTTCCTGCGCCAGCCTCTCCTGGTGATCCTGCTGGCGGTGGCCGCCTTCGTCCATATCGTGTGGGGACGCGGGCAGCTCGACTACATCGTCGAGGACATGTGGATCGGTCTCGACAAGGAACTGATCCTGTCGATCCCGCTGTTCATCCTGTGCGGCAATGTCATGACGCGCGGCTCGATCGCCCAGCGGCTGATCGACATGCTTGCCGCCCTGACGCGCCCGCTGCCCGGCGGCATGGCGGTGGCCTGCGTGCTCGCCTGCGCGGTGTTCGCCGCGATCTCCGGCTCGTCGATCGTGACCATGCTGGCGATCGGCTCGGTGATGTTCCCGGCAATGCGGCAGGCCGGCTACGACGTCAAGTTCACCCTGGGCGCCATCATGTCGGGCGGGACCCTGGGTATCATCATCCCGCCGTCGATCCCGATGATCATCTACGGGCTGGTCACCGAGACCTCGATCACCGACCTGTTCGCCGCCGGCTTCGGGCCGGGCATTCTCATCACGGTCGTGCTGTCGGCCTATGCCGTCTGGGTCAATCGCAAGCGCCCGTCCGAGCGCCTCGATCTGGCCGAGGTCCTCGTGACGCTCCGCCGCGGCGTGTGGGCGCTGCTGATGCCGGTGATCATGCTGGGCGGCATCTACAGCGGCTACTTCACCGCCACGGAGGCGGCCGCGGTGGCGCTGGCCTATTCCGTGGTGATCGAGATATTCGTGCACAAGGAGCTGAAGCTCGTCGACTTCTACAACGTCGTGCTCGAGGCCTCGAAGCTCGGCGGCTCGCTGTTCCCGGTCCTCGCGGTGGCGCTCAGCCTCAACATCATCCTGATCGAGCATCGCGTGCCGCAGGGCATGGTGGCCTTCATCCAGGGCTACATCGACAGCCCGATCGCCTTCATGTTGATGATCAACGTCCTGTTGCTGATCGTCGGCTGCCTGATGACCACCGGCGAGGCGATCCTGGTCCTGGCACCGCTGCTCGCGCCCGTCGCCGCCGCCTACGGCTACGACAAGGTGATCTTCGGGCTGATCATGATCCTGAATCTCGAGATCGGCTACCTCACGCCGCCGGTCGGTCTCAACCTGATCGTCGCCATGAGCGCCTTCAAGCAGCCGTTCGGCCTGCTGTGCCGTGCTGCACTTCCGTTCATCCTGCTGATGCTGGGCTGCCTCGTCCTCGTCATCTGGCAGCCCTGGATCGCGATGTACTTCGTGACCGGGAAGTTCTGATCTCGTTACGCCCAACGAAGCGATTCAACGAAGCGGGGAGGCGCCCGGTGTTGGAGAGGGGTCATTGCCGGGAGCGCGCCACTCCAGTGGCGCTCATGGGCTGTGGGATCAACAGGAAGAGAAGAGCGCCACCGGAGTGGCGCGCTCCCGGCAATGACCCTCTCACACCGTCAGCATGATCTTGCCGACATGGTCGGCGCGCTCCAGCTCAGCGTGCGCGCCGGCGGCGTCGGCGAGCGGGAAGGTCTTGTAGATGATCGGCTTGATGGTGCCTGCCTCGAGCAGCGGCCACACCTTCTCCTTCAGGCCCTGCGCCATGCGTCCCTTGCTGGCGATGCTCTGCGGCCTGAGCGTCGAGCCGGTCAGCGTCAGCCTGTTCACCATGACGATGCCGGCGCTGATCGTCGCCGTCGCGCCCGCCTGCACGGCGATGACGACGCAGCGGCCGTCCTGCTTCAGGAGCTGCAGGTTCCTCGGCAGGTAGTCGCCCGCCACCATGTCGAGCACGACGTCGACCCCGCCCGACAGCTTCTTCGCCTCGGCCGCCCAGTCGTTGTCCTTGTAGAGGATCGCGTGATCGGCGCCGAGGGTGCGCACTGCCTTTGCCTTCTCCGCTGTGCGCACCGTCGTGAACACCGTGGCGCCGAACGCCTTGGCGAGCTGGATCGCCGTCGTGCCGATGCCGCTCGCCCCGCCGTGGATCAGCACGCTCTCGCCGGCCGACAGGCGGCCGCGCTCGAAAAGGTTGTGCCATACGGTGAAGTAGGTTTCCGGCAGCGCCGCCGCCCGCAGCATGTCGAAGCCCTTGGGTAGCGGCAGGCATTGCGGCGCCGGCACGGTGCAGTACTCCGCATAGGAGCCGCCGGGCGTCAGGGCGCAGATCTCGTCACCGATCTTCCACCCGCTGACCCCGCCGCCCAGGGCCGCCACGGTGCCGGCGGCTTCGAGGCCGGGCAGGTCGGACGCGCCCGGCGGCGGCGGATAGACGCCGGCGCGCTGGGCGATGTCCGGGCGATTGACGCCCGTCGCCGCGACCTTGATCAGGATCTCGCCGTCCTTGGGCTGCGGCACCGGCCGCGTCGTCGGCACCAGCGCTTCCGGCCCGCCCGGCTTCTTGATCTCGACACAGGTCATCGTTGCGGGGAGAGCGCTCATGGTCGGCCTTTCGAAGGAGTGGGAGCAATGCTAGGTCTCCCTTAGCCGCATCCGTGGAGCAACGCCATGGCCTACGACCTCGACGACCTCGACCCCCGGCACAAGAAGAAGCCACCGCTCAACCTCGACAACATGAACATCGAGGACCTGAACGAATATGTCGCCGCGTTGAAGGCCGAGATCGCGCGCGTCGAAGTCAAGATCAAGGCCAAGCAGAGCCATGCCGCGGCGGCGGCCGCCTTCTTCAAGAAGTAGGGCCCGTGGTCGACGCCAGGTTCCTGAAGCCCGACACGCTGGCCTTGCACGCCGGTCAGCATCCCGATCCGGCCACCGGCGCACGCGCCGTGCCGATCTACCAGACGACGTCATTCGTGTTCCGCGACGTCGATCATGCCGCCAGCCTGTTCAACCTCGAGGTCGGTGGCCACATCTACAGCCGCATCTCCAACCCCACGGTTGCCGTCTTCGAGGAGCGAGTCGCGGCGCTGGAGGAGGGTACCGGCGCGCTGGGAGTCGCCAGCGGGCAGGCGGCGTTGCATATCGCCATCGCCACCCTGATGGGGGCCGGCGACCACATCGTGGCGTCGACTTCGCTCTATGGCGGCACGCGCAACATGCTGGCGCTCACCCTGCCGCGCTTCGGCATCACGACGACGTTCGTCAATCCGCGCGACCATGACGGCTTTCGCCGCGCCATCGGGCCGGCGACCCGTCTGGTGCTGGGCGAGACGATCGGCAATCCGGGCGGCGAGGTGCTCGACATTCCGGCGATCGCCGACATCGCCCATGCGGCGGGCATCCCGCTGATGATCGACAATACCTTCGCCTCGCCGGTGCTGTGCCGGCCGCTGACCCTCGGCGCCGACATCGTCTTCCATTCGGCGACCAAGTTCATCGGCGGCCATGGCGTGGCGATCGGCGGCGTGATCGTCGAGGCCGGCCGCTTCGACTGGGAGCAGTCGGGTAAGTTCCCGACCTTGACCGAGCCTTACGCCGGCTATCACGGCATCGACTTCACCGAGGAGTTCGGGCCGCACGCCTTCATCATGCGCGCCCGGACCGAGGGCGTGCGCGACTTCGGCTGCTGCATGGCCCCGCAGACGGCGTTCTATCTGCTGCAGGGGCTGGAAACCTTGCCGCTGCGCATGGCGCGCCATGTCGAGAATGCCCGCAAGGTGATCGCCTTCCTGAAAGCCAATCCCGCTGTCGAGCGCATCGCCTCACCGGAGCTGCCAGACCATCCCGATCACGCGCTCGCCCAGCGGCTGCTGCCCAAGGGGGCGGGCTCGATCTTCAGCTTCGACATCAAGGGCGGCCGCGACGCCGGGCGGCGCTTCATCGAGCGGCTACGCCTGTTCTCGCATCTCGCCAACGTCGGCGATGCCAAATCCCTGGTCATTCATCCGGCGTCGACGACGCATGCCCAGCTCGACGCGGCCGCGCTGCAGCAGGCCGGAATCGGCGAGGGCATGATCCGCCTCTCGGTCGGCCTCGAGGATCCCGACGACCTGATCGACGACCTCGGCCAGGCGCTGCGCGCCGCGCTCAAGGGCTGACCATGAAGCTCATCGTCAACGGCGAGACAGTGTTCGCGACGACAGGCGGCGTCGATTTCGATGCCGCGAAGCCTGCGATCGTATTCCTGCATGGCGCCGGCTTCGACCGCACGATCTGGCGGCTGCAGACGCGCTGGTTCGCCCATCACGGGCGAAGCGTGCTGGCGATCGACTTTCCCGCCCATGGCTGGTCGGGCGGCGAACCGCTCGACAGCATCGCGGCGATGGCCGACTGGACGGCCGCCCTGATCGACGCAGCGGGGCTGAAGAGCGCCGCGCTGGTCGGTCATTCGATGGGTGCGCTGGTGGCGGTCGAGGCGGCGGCGCGCTTTCCCGGCAAGGTGCGCGGCCTCGGCCTGTGCGGTGTTGCGGCGGAGATGCCGGTGCATCCCGAGATGCTGGCCTCGGCCAAGGACGGTACGCTCAAGGTCCAGGAGCTGATGACCTTCTGGGGCATCGGCAGCGCGCTGCACAAGGGCGGCATGGTCTCGCCCGGCCTGTGGCTGCGGCGCGAATCGCTGGCCGTTCTGTCGCGCAACCGGCCGGGCGTGATTCATGCCGACCTCGCCGCCTGCAATGCCTACAAGGACGCCGTTGCGCGCGGCGCCGCGATCGAGTGCCCGACCGTGCTGGTGCTGGGCGATGGCGATCTCATGACTCCAGCAACCAAAGCCAGGCCGCTTGCCGGTGCGATCGCCGGCGCGCGCACGGTGACGATCGCAAACAGCGGCCATTTCATGCTGGTCGAGCGACCCGACGAGACGCTGGAGGCCTTGAAGCCCAGTGTCTGATCGGATCGTGTCTGAGCGGATCGTGCCTGAGCGGGTCGCCCTCGTCACCGGCTCGACCTCTGGGATCGGTGCGGCGGTCGCGCGTCGGCTGGCACGAGACGGCTACACTGTGGCGCTTCACGGCCGGCGGCCGGAGGAGATGGTGGCGCCGATGCTCGCCGGATTGCCACGCGCCAGCTATCACCGCGTCGATCTCGCCGATCCGGCCGAAGCCGCCCGGTTGGTGCCCGGGGTGATCGCTCGCCATGGCCGCCTCGATACGCTGGTCAACAATGCCGGCGAGACGTCGGTCGTTCCGCATGCCGACCTCAAGGCGGCGACGCCAGCCCTGTGGCATCGCATGATGGACGTGAACCTGATCGCGCCATGGCTGCTGATCGCCGAGGCCGAAGCCGCCCTCCGCAAGTCGGCGGAACAGGGCCGGCCGGCCAGCATCGTCAACATCGGCAGCCACGCCGGCTACCGTCCGAAGGGAGCGTCGATTCCCTATGCGACCGCCAAGGCCGCGCTGCATCACGTGACGCGCCTGCTGGCCCTGACGCTCGCGCCGGCGATCCGGGTCAACTGCGTGGCGCCGGGCCTGGTCGATACGCCGATGAGCGCCGGCTGGGAGGCGTCCTATGCCCTGTGGAACAGCAGGGCGCCGATGCGACGGTCGGCGCGCCCCGAGGACATCGCCGATCTGGTGGCAGCGCTCACCGCCAACGACTACGTTACCGGGGAAATCGTCATCGCCGACGGTGGGTTGAACCTCACCTAGCCAGACACGGAGGAAGCCATGAACGTCCAGACCTTGCCGCCGGGCTACAAGACTGCGCCCTGGACGCCGCCCGACACGATCACCGGCGCGATGCTGGCCGAGGCCAGCGCCAAGCTGATCGACCTCCTGCGCATTCGCACCCAGCCTATCGGCATGCGGCTGTTCGAGGACCCCAAGGACATGGAGGCCATCAAGGGCCTGCGCAAGCCGACCGACGGCTTCAAGTTCACCATGTGCCAGATGGTGACGCAGGCGCGCTGGTACGGCTTCACGCTCGGCATCACCGTCGACAACACGCGCGGCGGCAATTGCGGCGGCGTGGTCGGCCTCAACCATCCGGGCGAGGGCTTCCTCTCGGGCGATCACATGAACGGCGTGTGGTTCGGCAACAAGGAGGCGTCGGCGGCGCACCAGGCGCAGATGCCGCGCGTGCCGCACGGCACCTATAACGGGCTCGTCGTGTCGCCGCTGCGCTCGGCCCGCCTCGATCCGCCCGACATCTGCCTGTTCTACGGCACGCCGGGCCAGATGATCTATTTCATCAACGGCCTGCAGTTCCATCGCTACCGCCGCTACGATTTCACCGTCACCGGCGAGAGCGCCTGCGCCGATTCGTGGGGCCGCGCGCTCGCCACGCGCCAGACCTCGCTGTCGCTGCCGTGCTACGCCGAGCGGCGCTATGGCGGTGTCGCCGACGACGAGCTGCTGATGGCGTGCCCGCCGGACGAGTTCCTGCGCGCCATCGAGGGCATGGGCCATCTCGGCAAGAACGGCCTGCGCTATCCGTTCCCGCCCTACGGCGCGGCGATGGACCCCGCCTTCGGCATGGCCAAGAGCTACGGCTGACGTGCTGTTCGTCGTCGCCTGGCCGGTGCTGGCGCAGGCCGACGACACCGCCCTGCGCCGGTTGCGTGCGCAGTATCACCCCGGCGAGGCCGACCTGATCGGCCCGCATTTCACCCTGGTTTTCGGCGAGGAGCCGAGCCAGGAAGCGCGCTTGCGCGAGGCGTTGGCCGGCCTGTCACGGCGGCCGTTCTGGTTCCTGCTCGACCGCCTCGTGCGCCACGACCTCGCGCCGCCCTCCCGTCGGGCCTATCTCCTCGCGTCGCCGTCCGACGGTGCGGCCGAACTGGTCGACCTCTACGAGACGCTCGCCTCGCGGCTTGGCCGCGAAGCTTTCGAGCCGCACATCACGGTGGGTCTGTTCGACCACGCCGCGGCTGCCGAGCAGGTGGCGCGCATTGTCGAGCGCCAGCACCTGCCCATGCACGGCCGTGTCGAGGAACTGGCCCTGCTGCGTCGCGATGGCGACGCGCTGGAAACGCTGCTGACTGCGCGGCTGGGCGGCTAGCCTTCGATCACGGATAGAGCGTGCGGGTCGTCCAGGGCTGGCCGGCGGCCGGGCGGCGGTACTCCAGGCGGTCGTGCAGGCGGAACGCACCGTCCTGCCAGAACTCGATCAGCAGCGGCTGCAGGCGAAAGCCCGACCAGTGCGGCGGGCGCGGCACCTTGCCGATGAGATGGCGCGCTCCGAACTCGGCGACCCTCTTCTCGAGGGCGAACCGGCTTTCCAGCGGCCGCGACTGCTCGGAAGCCCAGGCGCCGATCTGGCTTCCGCGATCACGGGAGGCGAAATAGGCGTCCGCCTCGGCCGCCGTGGTCGGCGCTACCGGGCCTTCCAGCCGGACCTGCCGGCGCAGCGACTTCCAGTGGAACAGCAGGGCGGCCTTGGGATGGGCCAGCAGGTTGCGGCCCTTGCGGCTCTCGTGGTTGGTGTAGAAGACAAAGCCTGCGGCGTCGAACTGCTTGAGCAGCACCATGCGCACCGCCGGGGTGCCGTCGGGCCCGACCGTGGCGAGGCTCATGGCCGACGGGTCGTTCGGCTCGCTCTTGCCGGCTTCCTCGAGCCAGGCGCCGAAGATCGTCAGCGGGTCGGGCTTTTCCTCAATCATGACCACAATATGAGGGGCTACCGCCGTCGAGACCACCGGCATCTTGTCCCAATTGCCGTCCCCAGCTAAGAACAACCCATGACCGTAGCTGGACAGTTGATGGCCGGAAAAAAGGGCCTCGTCATGGGCGTCGCCAACGAGCGCTCGATCGCCTGGGGCATCGCCAAGGCCTGCCATCAGCAGGGGGCGGAGCTGGCCTTCAGCTTCCAGGGCGAGGCGCTGGAGCGCCGGGTCCGGCCGCTGGCCGGCTCGATCGGCGCCAAGATCATCCTGCCGTGCGACGTGACCGATGCCGCCAGCATCGACGCGACCTTCGCCGAGCTGTCCAGGCAATGGGGCGGCCTCGACTTCCTGGTCCACGCGATCGCCTTCTCGAACAAGGACGAGCTCCGCGGGCGCTACCTCGACACCTCGCCGGAGAACTTCCAGCTCACCATGAACGTAAGCTGCTACTCGTTGACGGCCGTGGCCCAGCGCGCCGTGCCGCTCATGACGAACGGGGGCTGCATCCTTACCCTCACTTATTACGGCGCCGAGCGGGTGATCCCGCATTACAACGTGATGGGCGTGGCCAAGGCCGCGCTGGAGGCGAGCGTGCGCTATCTGGCGGCCGACCTCGGCGAGCAGAAGATCAGGGTGAACGCCATCTCGGCCGGACCGATCAAGACCCTGGCTTTCGCGGGCATCAACGATGGCCGCTATATACTGAAGTGGAACGAGCTCAACTCTCCCCTGAAGCGCAACATCACCCAGGAGGAAGTCGGCAATGCCGCCCTCTACCTGCTGTCGGATCTCGGCACCGGCATGACCGGCGAGATCATGCATGTCGACGGTGGCTATCACGTCGTCGGCATGATCAAGACCTCGTCGGCCAAGCAGATCGCCGAGCTGCTCGGCAATTTCGAGGGCGAGTAGGGCAGGAGGCCGGCGGACATGGCCGGCAGCAGCTTCGGATCGGTCTTCAGGTTCACCAGCTGGGGCGAGAGCCACGGCCCGGCGATCGGCTGCGTGGTCGACGGCACGCCGCCGCGCATCCCGCTCGCCGAAGCGGACATCCAGGTGTGGATGGACAAGCGCCGGCCCGGCCAGTCGCGCTTCGTCACCCAACGCCAGGAGCCCGACACGGTCAGGATCCTGTCCGGCGTGTTCGAAGGTGTCACCACCGGCACGCCGATCGGCCTGCACATCGACAATGTCGACCAGCGCTCGCGCGACTACTCGGAGATCAAGGACAGGTTTCGCCCGTCGCACGCCGACTACACCTACTGGAAGAAGTACGGCGTGCGCGACTATCGCGGCGGCGGCCGCCAGTCGGCGCGCGAGACCGCCGTCCGTGTCGCCGCGGGCGCGGTCGCCCGCAAGATCCTGGGCGAGGGCGTCACCATCCGCGGCGCCGTGGTGCAGCTCGGAACCCAGAGGATCGAGCGGAGCAAGTGGGATTGGGAAGCGACGGCCGACAATCCCTTCTGGTGCCCCGACCGGCAGGCGGCGCAGGTCTGGGAAGGCTATCTCGACGACGTGCGCAAGCGCGGCAGCTCGTGCGGCGCGGTGATCGAGGTCGTCGCCTCCGGCATCGCGCCGGGCCTCGGCGATCCGGTCTACGACAAGCTCGATGCCGATCTCGCCAAGGCGCTGATGAGCATCAATGCCGTGAAGGGTGTGGAAATCGGTGACGGCTTCGCCACCGCGGCGATGAGCGGCGCCGAGAATGCCGACGAGATGCGCATGCAGGACGGCGTTCCGGCCTTCCTCAGCAACCACGCCGGCGGCATCCTGGGTGGCATCTCGACCGGGCAGGACATCGTCTGCCGGCTGGCCGTGAAGCCGACCAGCTCGATCCTCACGCCGGTCCGCAGCGTCGATCGCTTCGGCAACGAGGTCGAGCTGCGCACCAAGGGGCGCCACGACCCCTGCGTCGGCCTGCGCGCCACGCCGGTCGCCGAGGCGATGGTCGCCTGCGTGCTGGCCGACCATCTGCTGCGCCATCGCGCGCAGTGCGGCTGAGGCGGCAAGAGTGGCTGCCGTACGGTCGGTCGAGGCGCGATATGGCCTGCTGCACAACATCGGCATGGCGGTCGTTTCCGCCGGCATGGTGACGGCGGCGGTCGTCTATTTCGTCCGCAACCCCGCCAACGCGCCGACCCTGTCGCTGAACGATCCGCGCTTCGTGCTTTTCGCCATGCTCGCGGGCGCGTTGGGCTACTACATCTACCTCGGCATCAGCCGCTATATCGATCGGACGCCGCAGGTCGTCGTCGATCGCGACGGCGTGTTCCTGGGGTTCGGGCGCAACTGTCGGTTCGCCTGGAATGACATCCAATGGGTGAGGCTGCGGCGGCTGGCGCTGCGTCCCCAGCTGGAGATCGGCGTCGCCCCCGAAGCCTTCATCGCGGCCGACCTGCGCCTGTCGATGTGGAACCTCGATGACAGCTTGCGGCCGATCCGGGGCATGCCGACCGCCGTGCTGGTGCGCGACAACGGGCTCGATGTCGCTGCCTCGGCGATGCTTGACGCCGTACGGACGTTCCGGCCGAATCTCGTCAAATCCTGAATTCTGACTGGAGCGCGCCATGTGGCGATTCCTTGTGGGTCTGCTCGCCACCGTGGGTGCCCTCGTGCTGATCGCGATCGGCGGTGTCGTCGCCCTCGTCTCGTCCGGGACGTTCTCCGGCAAGAACCTCCCGCAGTCGATCGTCCTGTCGCTCGACTTGCGCGACGTACCTCCTGAGACGGTGTCGGGCGGTCTCTGGAGTGGCGGGCTGTTCTCCGACAAGCGCGACATCGTCGAGACGGTTCAGCTCCTGCGGCAGGCGGCCGACGATCCACGGGTGGTCGGCCTGTTCGTCGACATTGGCGACGAGTCAGCGGGCCTGGCGCGCGTCCAGGAGCTGCGCCAGGCGATCGCGCATCTGCGGGGCAAAGGCAAGTTCGCGATCGGCTTCGCCGAATCGCTGGGCAGCGGCGGCGCCCACTTCGCCGACTACTATCTGGCCGCTGCGCTCGACCAGATCTGGCTGCAGCCGAGCGGCGGCTTCGCGGTCGCCGGAATCGCGATCGAGACGCCGTTCCTCAAGACCGGGCTCGACCGGTTGGGCATTCAGATCGAGGGCGGCAAGCGCTTCGAGTACAAAAGCGCGCCCGATACCTTCCGCGAGACAGGCTACACCGGCCCGGCGCGGGAGAACCTGCAGAAGCTGCTCGACAGCCTGTTCGGCCAGTTCATCGCCGACGTCGCCCGCGATCGGCGCCTCGAGCCGGACAAGCTGCGGCGGCTGATCGACTCGGTTCCTTTCGAGGCCGATCGGGCAGAGCGCGAGAGCCTGGTCGACAAGCTCGGGTATCGTGACGATGCCCTGAACGAAGCGTGGCGGCGCGCCAAGACGCGCCAGCTCGTCACCCTGTCCGAGTACGCCGCCGACGATGAACGGCCGAGTGCGCAGGGCGAGGTTGTCGCCCTCGTGCAGGTCAGCGGCCCGATCGTCTCGGGCGGCAGCCATCCGGGTCCGCTGGACAGCGATTCGATGGCGCACGCCGCCGACGTCACCGACGCCTTGGACGAGGCCGCCAAGGCAAAGGAAGTGCGCGCCATCGTGCTGCGCATCGACTCGCCCGGCGGCACCTACCCGGCAGCCGACGCCATCGCCAACGGCGTGGCGCGAGCGCGAGCCGCGGGCAAGCCGGTGATCGTTTCCATGGGCGACGTGGCGGCATCGGGCGGCTACCTCGCGGCGATCAAGGCCGATGCGATCGTCGCCCAGCCGACCACCATCACGGGATCGATCGGCGTGTTCGGGATATGGCCCGTGGCGAGCGAGCTGCTGGCGACGCTCGGCATTCGCGTCGAGCGCCTGGCGGTCGGCACCAACGCCGGCATGTACTCGCCTTTCCAGCCGCCGACGGCAGCGCAGCGCGCTGCCGTCGCACGCGAGCTCGACCACATCTACGCCGCTTTCGCGCGCCAAGTCGGCGACGCCCGCAAGCTCGACGGCGCCCGTCTCGATTCGGTCGCGCGCGGCCGCGTCTTTTCCGGCACCGACGCCAAGGCCGTGGGTCTGATCGACGAGCTGGGCGGCCTGCAGCGGGCACTGGACATCGCCAAGGCCAGGTCGGGCATCGACGAGTCCAGTCCGGTCGAGCTGCGCCGCTTCCCCGGAGAGCAGGATCGCTGGGAGCGGATCGTCGATCGCCTGCTGCATCTCGGCGGCATCGACGCAAGGGGCCCCGTCCTCCGCGCCCCGCGCGAGGTCCGCGAGGCCCTGGCCCGGCTCGGCGTCGTGGCCCGCCCCGGCAACGTCCGCCTGCCTCCGCTGCCGCCGTTGTGGCGCTGAGGCGCACGGGCGACCGCTCTTTCATCCCTCACTCCCGGTTCTGACATCGCGGGATGGGGGGGGGAATGCAAGACCTTGATCCGGGACAATACGCCGGAGCGTCCTCATCACTATATTTGCCATATGGCGATCCAGCCCAAACGTCTGATGCAGATCGCCACCGTGGCGTCGATGTCGGTGGCGCTGATACTGGTCGGTGCCAAGGCCGTGACGTGGCTGCTCACCGAGTCCGTGAGCATGCTGTCCTCGCTGGTCGACTCGGCGCTCGATTTCGTGGCCTCGCTGGTGACCTTCCTTGCGGTCCGCCAAGCGTTGATCCCGCCCGATGCCGACCATCGGTTCGGCCACGGCAAAGCCGAGGCGCTCGCCGGTCTGGCCCAGGCGGGCTTCATCGCCGCGTCTGGCGGCGGCCTGCTCCTGACGGTGGGCGATCGCTTTCTGCACCCGCATCCGGTGCAGCGCGAGACGTTGGGACTCGCGGTCAGCGCCCTTGCCGTCGCGCTGACCTTGGCGCTGGTGGCCTTCCAGAGCTACGTGGTCCGCCGCTCCGGGTCGCTCGCCATCGGCGCCGACCGCGCCCACTTCATGACAGACCTCCTGGCCAACATTGCCGTCGGTGCCGCTCTGTACCTGTCCGGTGCGCTCGACAGGCCGGCAATCGATGCCGCCGTGGCGGCACTGGTGGCTCTCTATCTCATGCACGGCGCGTGGCTGGTCGGTCGCGAATCGCTCGACGTCCTGATGGATCGCGAGTTGCCGGCTGCCGATCGCGATCGCATCATCGCGATCGCGCGGCGCCATCCCGCGGTCCGCGCGGTACACGACCTGCGCACGCGCTCGGCCGGCCTGACGCGCTTCATCCAGCTTCATATCGAGCTCGATCGCGAGCTCGCCCTGATGCAGGCGCACGAGATTGGCGATCAGGTCGAGGCGGGCATCCGGGCAGCGTTCCCCGATGCAGAGGTGATTCTCCACGTCGATCCCTTCGGCATCGCCGAGCAGAGACCCACTTTTGCCTGACCCTCCAGCCTTGGCCGTTGCCCCATGACCGCCCATCCCAGCTTCATCGTCGAGGACCAGTCGGCGACCACCGCGTTCCTCGAGGCGCGGCTGGCGCCGCAGAAGCGCATCGATACCCATGGCGCCATCGTCTTCCTGACATCGGAACGGGCCTACAAGATGAAGCGCGCGGTGAAGTTCCCTTACATGGACTTCTCGACCGTGGCGATCCGGCGGGCCATGTGCGCGGCCGAGGTCGAGATCAACGCCAGGCTGGCGCCCGAGATCTATCTCGGCGTCGCGCCGATCCGCAAGGCGCCGGACGGCACATTGGCGCTGGGCGAGGTCGGGCAGCCTGCCGACGATGCGGTCGACTGGCTGGTTGTCATGCGTCGCTTCGACGAGGACGGCCTTCTCGATCGCATGGCGACGCGCGGTGCGCTGACGCCGGAGATGATGGCGGCGCTCGGGGCGCGGGTCGCCACCTATCACAACGCGCTGCCGCCGCTCGCCGGCTTCGCCGGACCGGAAGACTATCGCCGCTCGGTCGCGGCCGACATCCATCAGCTCCGAGAGCAGGGCGGCCGGCTGGATCGGGAGACGACCGAGGCGCTGGCGGTGCAGTTGCCGGGCGCGCTCGAGCCGTTCACCGACCTGGTGGCGCGGCGGGCGGCGGCTGGCGCCGTCCGGCGCTGTCATGGCGATCTGCACCTGCGCAACATCGTGCTTATCGACGGCCTGCCGGTGCCGTTCGATGCCATCGAGTTCTCCGAGCGCATCGCCAGTATCGACGTGCTCTACGATCTCGCGTTCACCCTGATGGATTTGTGCGATCGCGGCCTGCGGCCGCTCGCCAACCGGCTGCTGAACGAATGGTTGTGGCGGATCGCCGAGCTGCCCGATGCCCCGCACGAGGCGGCGCTGGCCCTGCTGCCGCATTTCCTGTCGCGCCGCGCCACCGTGCGTGCCTTCGTCGAGGCGTCGGGCGCGGCGCTCGCCGGCAAGGTCAGCGAGGAAGCCCGTGACTATCAGCGTCTGGCGCTCGCCTTCCTGCAGCCTGCGCCGCCGCGCCTGCTGGCGATCGGCGGCCTGTCGGGCAGCGGCAAGACCACCCAGGCACTGAGGCGGGCGCCCGAGATCGGTCGCACGCCGGGCGCCGTGGTGGTGCGCAGCGACGTCGAGCGCAAGCGCCGCGCCGGCCTGGCGCTCGAGGATCGGATGCCCGCCGGCGGCTACACGGCGCAAGGCTCGGCCGAGGTCTACGCCGCCATGCTGGCCCGCGCCGAAAGCGTGCTGCGCGCCGGCCAAAGTGTCGTGCTCGACGCCGTGTTCGCCCGGCCGGACGAGCGCGCGATGGCCGAGGCACTGGCCGCGCGGGTCGACGTGCCGTTCGACGGCATCTGGCTCGACGTGCCGAAGGAGGTGGCGATGACCCGCGTCGCCCAGCGTAAGGGCGATGCGTCCGACGCCACGCCCGCGGTGGTGGAGCGGCAGTTCGCCTACGATCTCGGGTCGATCACTTGGCGGCGGGAATAGTCCTCATTCTCCTCCCCAGCTTCGCGAAGCGAAGCTGGGGAGGTGTCCGCGTAAACGCGGACGGAGGGGTCAAGGGCCGGAAGCGCGCCGCTTCCGTGGCGCTCATGCTGTTCTTGTGATTTCGAACTTGCTGTGCCCGGGATCCTCTTGAGCGCCACATTGGCGGAGTTACTCCGCCTCAAGCGGCGTGCTTGCGGGCCTATGAAAATGCGCTGGGAGCGCGCCACTCCAGTGGCGCTCAGGGCATCTGTAATCACACGAAGAGCGCCACTGGAGCGGCGCGCTCCCAGCCATGAGCTTCCCTCTCGCAGCGCCACCATTTTCTCAGCATCGTGGTGCGCGCCGGCGTGCTGG